>CAYVUM010000053.1:0-24357 GCA_964454795.1 uncultured Rhodospirillaceae bacterium | reverse complement strand
ATCGGTCGATCCACGCAACGATTGATCTTGTGGTTCGATTCAGCTGACGGATGGGTCCCATCCGTCAGCATCGAACCACTAATCTGCTGATCCATCTTGCGCGATACCACGCTCCTCCAGCGGGGTTTCGGCTCGGCTCGGCTCGGCCGTGGCGCCGTGACGGCGCTGTATCCAGCGCGCTGAGGAGCCGCGCCACGTCGGCCGCGATTGTGTCATGAACCGACTTGCCCCTTTCCCCGATCCGCCGTCCGCAACCCGCTGTCAAGAACACAGTCGCGTCGCACCCCTTCCCCACCTAAACCCCCCGGCGGCCGGCCGCAGCGGCCTCTTGACAGCCGACCGCCGGATGATGACGCATTCGCCATCGCCCGGGCCGCTCCGCCGACCCGCAGCGGCCCGGCACCCGACCGGATTCAGCCGACAGGAGCCGCCATGGCCAATGCTCCCTCGTCCCCGCCGTCGTCCGGGGACATCGCCCGTCTGCTCGCGATCATGGCGCAGCTCCGCTCGCCGGACGGCGGCTGCCCCTGGGATCTGGAACAGACCTTCGCGACCATCGCCCCCTACACCATCGAAGAGGCCTACGAGGTCGCCGATGCGATTCAGCGCGGCGATCTGGAGCATCTCAAGGACGAGCTCGGTGATCTGCTGCTCCAGGTGGTGTTCCATGCCCGGATGGCCGAGGAGCAGGGCGCGTTCGGATTTGCCGACGTGGTCGATGCCATCTGCGAAAAGATGATCCGAAGGCATCCACATGTCTTCGCCGATGCCACAGTGCCGAGCGCCGCCGTGCAGTCCGCAGCCTGGGAGGAGCACAAAGCCCGCGAACGCCGGGCCGCCGGACGCCGGACCGCGGGCGGCAGCGCCGACGCGGGCGGACCCGGCGACCTGCCCCCGACCCTCGCCGGCATCCCGCTGGCCCTGCCGGCGCTGCTCCGCGCGTTCAAGCTGCAGAAGCGTGCCGCCCGGGTCGGCTTTGACTGGCCGGACGCCCGGTCCGCCCTGTTCAAGCTGGAGGAAGAGGCCGAGGAGGTGGCCGAGGAGATCGACGCCGGAGCCTTGCCCGATCGTCTCGAAGACGAGCTCGGCGACCTGCTGTTCAGCGCCGTCAATGTCGCCCGCAAGCTCGGCGTCGATCCGGAAAGTGCCCTTCGGCGGGCCAATGCGAAGTTCGAGCGTCGCTTCAACGGCGTCGAGCAAGCCCTTGCCGAACAGGGACGACACCCCACCGAGGCAACGCTCGAGGAAATGGATGCGCTGTGGGAGGCGCTGAAGGCCGGCGAATAGGCCACGGCCGCCCCGGCGCCGGGACGGCGGCGCGCCCGCCCTGTAACCGTCTGTTAGCGGCGCCCGGGTTAACCATGGCCGATGAGCGACCGAACCTTTGGGGCCTGGTCACACCGGACGCTGCTTCTGGTCGCGCTCGCCGCCGTCGCGGTCGGGCTCACCGGCTGCTACGTGCCGCTGCAGTTCGACGCCGAGGCACGGATCAGCCGCACCGGCCTCTACGCCCTGCGATTCACCGGCGAACTGGCCTGGGCGCCACTCTGGAAAGAGATCCGTGGCGGCGAGCTGAACCGCACCGAGCAGCGCGAGAAGCTTGCCGTGATCGAGCGTGACCTCGCCCGGGACAGCGCGGCATCCCGGATCGAGCACCGCCGCGACGGCATCTTCAGCCTCGACTGGCAGCGCTCCGGCGATCTGCTCCGCGACCGCATGGTCACCTTCGTGCGCCGCAGCGAACAGATCCTGTCGCTGCGCTACTCAAAGCCCGAGGGGGTGATCGTTTTCCACGGCAAGTCGCTGTCGCCCGACCGGGCGCGGGCGCTTGTCGACACCGGGCTGCGCACCCGGGGGACGATGACCGTGCGCACCGACGCCTCGGTCATCGACCACAATGCCGCGGAGGTCGAGCGCCTGCCCGGCGGGGTCACGGTCTATCGCTGGCGGGTCTTCTCGGCCGCTCCCCCTGCCCCGCGGCTGGTCATCGCCATGCGCTGATCACTCGCCGCGACGCCGGGCTCCGCGGGACTCAGCGCAGCAGGCGGATCAGGCTGGAGGTATCCCAGCGGCCGCCTTCGCGGTCCTGGACAGCGGCGTAGAACTGATCGACCAGCGCCGCCACCGGCAGGCGGGCGCCATTGGCCCGGGCTGCGTCAAGGCAGATGCGGAGATCCTTGCGCATCCAGTCGACGGCAAACCCGAAGTCGAACCGGTCTTCGATCATCGTCGCCGCCCGGTTGTCCATCTGCCAGGACTGGGCGGCGCCCTTGGAAATCACCTCGACGACCCGGCGTGGATCAAGCCCGGCGCGCTCGGCGAAGGCCAAGGCTTCCGCGAGGCTCTGCAACAGCCCGGCGATGGTGATCTGATTGACCATCTTGGTGAGCTGGCCGCTGCCTGCCGGTCCCATCAGGGTGGCGGCCCGGGCGTAGCAGGCGATCACCGGTTCAACCCGCACGAACGTGGCCGCATCGCCGCCGGCCATGATCGTCAGAGCGCCGTTTTCGGCACCGGCCTGGCCCCCCGAGACCGGGGCGTCGAGAAAGCCGATCCCCAGGGCCTCGGCGGCCGCCGCCACCTCCCGGGCAACCGTCGCGGAGGTGGTCGTGTGGTCGATCAGGACCGCACCTCCGGTCATGGCGGCGAGTGCCCCGTCGTCGCCGAGCACCACCTGACGAACGTCGTCGTCATTGCCGACGCACAGGAACACCATGTCGGCACCCCCTGCCGCCGCGGCCGGTGTGCCCGCCGATGCTCCGCCGAACTGGCGAACCCAGCGGTCCCGCTTCGCCGCCGTGCGGTTGAAGACGGTGACGCGATGGCCGGCGGTGGCGAGGTGGCCGGCCATTGGAAAGCCCATGACCCCAAGGCCGAGAAAGCTGACGTTGAGCGTTGACATGAACAGAGCTCCGGGTTCGGCAGACCGGTGAAGACCAGCGGCAGCGGGACTTGCTTACAATGGCAGCAACGGATCAGTGCGCACGCCGTCCAGGCGGCTCTTCAACGCCTGCCAGCCGGCTTCGTCCGGCGCCGCCAGGATCGTGCCGGGATGGATCCGGGGCTCCGGCCGGTAGGGTCCGCCGTCCTCAACCAAGCGCGACCAGCCCCCGGCCTCGGCGTGGATCAGCAGCCCGGCGGCGTGATCCCAAGGCTTGAGGCGGGTGTACTGGACGAAATCCAGCCGGCCGGTGGCCAAGTCCATGTACTCCCGGCCGGTACAGCCGAGGCGGACGATCCGGGCCGGGGCGCCGGCGATGCTGCCGTCGCCGCGTTCGCGCAGCCGCCGGGCGAGCTTCCAGCCGAGCGAGCCGCTCATCTCTGAGACGGGCTTGCCGGAGGCACGGAGGGTCAGGCGGACCGGCGGCTCACCGGGCGTCCAAAGCCAGGCCCCGCGCCCGTCTCCGGCCCAGACCAGGGCCCCGCTCAACGGGTCGAGAATCCAGCCGGCCCGGGTCCGACCGCCGCTACAGAAGGCGACGATGACCGCAAAGCACGGCTTGCCCTTGACGAAGTTGTTGGTTCCGTCCACCGGATCGATCAGCCACACCGGCGCCTCGCCGGCCAGGGCGCGGAGCCGCCCCGGATCGGCCTCGCAGCCCTCCTCGCCGACCACAACGCTGCCGGGGATAAGCTCGGTGAGCGCCGCGGACAACCGGCGCTCGGATTCGATGTCGGCGATGGTCACCAGGTCCTCGGGCCCGCTCTTGGTGCTCACGTCCTCGCGGGAGAGCCGCTGGAAGCGCGGTACGATCTCCTCTGCTGCGGTCGTTCGCATCACCGCCATCACGGCGTCCACCTGGGTCCGGGTCATCATCTCAGGGTTCCGTTCGTGCTTGCCAGGGTTGATCGCCATCCTCCCTCGGAAGCGCCGGGGCCATCGCAGGCGGACCGTTGGTTTCAGATGCCGTGCGTGGCCGGTGGCGGCGGTTCGATCACGCCGAAGCGCTTCTCGAAGCGGGCGACCTGCCGGGGGTCCATTCGCACGGTCAGGCGGATCGCCTCCGCCTCATCGCTGCGGTCGACGACTTCGCCGTGTTCGTACAGCCACGCCAGCGCCGCTCCGCCTTCGCAGGGCAGATTGATCGTCAGGAGACGGCAGCCCGCGCTCAGCCGGTCGTCAAGCGTCGCAATCAGGTGCGCGCAGCCCTCCCCGCTTTTTGCCGAGAGCATCACCGTCGGGATATTGGCGCGTTCCGCCTGATTGGCGAGGATGCGCCGCTCAGGCTCGGACAAAAGGTCGATCTTGTTCAGAACCTCGATCATCGCCTGCTCCGCCGCCTCGGTCAGTCCCAGATCTTCGAGGACGGCGTGGACATCGGCCTTCTGACGGTCGCTGTCGACGTGAGCCGCGTCGCGGACATGGACGACCACGTCGGCTTCGACAACCTCCTCGAGCGTCGCATGGAAGGCTTCGACCAGCTCGTGGGGAAGATCGGAGATAAAGCCGACGGTGTCGGACAGGATCGCGGTGCGCCCGGACGGCAGAGGCAGACGGCGCATGGTCGGATCGAGGGTGGCGAACAGCTGGTCGCGGGCGACGACGGCGGCGCTGGTCAGCCGGTTGAACAGGGTCGATTTGCCAGCGTTGGTGTAGCCGACCAGAGCGACAACCGGAAACGGCACCCGCCGGCGGGCGCTGCGGTGAAGCGTGCGGGTCCGCTTCACATCGGCCAGCTCGCGGCGCAGCCGGGCAATCCGGTCGGTGATCATCCGCCGATCGGTTTCCAGCTGGGATTCACCGGGCCCGCCCATGAACCCGAAGCCGCCGCGCTGCCGCTCCAGGTGGGTCCAGGAGCGGACCAGCCGCGAGCGCTGATAGGTCAGCGACGCCAGTTCCACCTGCAGCCGGCCCTCGGCCGTGCGCGCACGCTCGCCGAAGATTTCCAGAATCACCCCGGTACGATCGATCACCTTGGCGTGCCAGGCTCTTTCCAGGTTGCGTTGCTGCACCGGGGTCAAGGCGGCATCGACCACGACCACCAGGGCATCATCGCCGCCATCGGCTTTCCCCGCCGTTTCGGCAGCGATCAGCTCAGCGAGGCGGTCGACCTGGCCGCTCCCAAAGAGGGTGGCCGGGCGAATCCGTGGCACGACCAGGGTCTCTGCGTGTTTCACGATGAGTCCGATCGCCTCGGCGAGCCCCACCGCCTCGGCAAGACGCGCCTCGGCCGACCGTGACTCCGCGGAGCGGGCAGCGTCATCACCGGCGCGGGGCAGCTCAGGATGAAGCACGATGCTCCGCCCGGTTACGTTCCCGCCGGAGGTGCCGGACGCCGGAAAAATCGTCGTCACGCTTCGGCGGCGGCTTCCCGATCAGGCTCGAAAAGCTGCACCGGCATCGACGGCATCACGGTCGACACGGCGTGTTTATACACCAATTGGGTATGGCCATCGCGACGCAACAGCAGGGAAAAATTATCAAACCATGTGACAATTCCCTGCAGCTTGACGCCGTTTACGAGAAAAATCGTCACGGGTGTCTTGTTTTTGCGGATGTGATTCAGGAATACGTCCTGCACATTCTGCGACTTTTCTGAGGACATGGGAGTGATCTCTCTTGTTATGGGCGGACCCGTTTCGAGTTATTCAGTGGGTTTGGACCGCTGACCCTCCGCGTTTCGCCACACGCGAGGCCTTTGCACCTCCCAAACCCGGCGGCTCGACCGCGTCTTCTCATTGAAATCAGCTTATAGAGTTTTCACCAGCAAGGAAAGAGCATCACAAGAGGCTACGTAGATAGTCGGAGGGTGCAAATCAAACTCGTTTTCGCCGGGTGCTTCTGGCCGCACCAGCACCGGAATACAATCCGCCGCTTGCGCGCATGCCAAGTCAATGTCCGCATCGCCGGCGAACCACACCCCCGGCCCACGGGCAATGCCACTTTCTGACAATGCGAGGTCTACCGGGTCCACGGCTGGTTTGTCCCTTGCCGCATCGAATGCGCCGATGACCCGGCCGAAGTAGCTTTCCCAGCCGAGCGCCGCAACCTCCTGCCGGAGGTAATCGCCCTTCTTGTTGCTCACAATGCTCAGGTAGAGGCCCATCGCCTTCAGCTCCTGCAACGCTGCCTCGACACCGTCCAGGGGGGTCAGGGTGTCGAGGTGGCGTTCGGCGAAACGGGCGTAGAAAACTTCGCCGGCCTCCCGCCACCGCCCGCCGAACAGCGCCGGATAGGCATCGCGCATGGAGCCGCGAACCCGCTGCCGGGTTTCCTCAAGAGTCCAAAGAGGCATGTCGAAATGGGCGAAAACATGGTTCTGGGCATCGTGAATCGCCGCCCAGCTGTCGATCAGGGTGTTGTCCCAGTCGAACACGATCGCCTCCGGCCGCAGAAGGCGGTGGCCGGGAGCCGTGTAGACGCGTGTCATGGCGTCCCCCGAGTCGCCGGTATGCCGTCCGGGCCGCCGGCCAGGTGGTCCAGATAGAGGTCGATCAGCTGCCGGGTCACCGGTCCCGGCCGGCCGTCGCCGATCCGCCGGCCATCCAGGCGGATGACCGGCCGGACCATCGCCGTGGTGCTGGTCGCAAACGCTTCCCGTGCGGCCAGCGCTTCGGCGACGCTGAACGGCCGCTCGCGGAGCACCAGCCCCTCGCCCCCGGCGAGACGGACGATCGCCTCACGGGTGATGCCGGCGAGGATCGCCGGTCCGGTCTGGCGGGTCACAAGCTCGCCGTCAGCGGTCACGATCCAGGCATTGGACGTCGTACCCTCGGTGATCCTGCCGGCATCGTCGACCAGCCAGGCCTCACCGGCCCCGGCGTCGGCGGCGGCCTGCCGGGCCAGAACGTTCGGCAGCAGCGCCACCGACTTGATGTCCGGGCGCCGCCAGCGCAAGTCGCGGGCCGAAACGACCGCGATCCCGGTGAGCAACCGTTCGCGCACCGGCGTTGCTGTCAACCGTGCCGATATCACCAGCGTTGGCCGCAAGTCCCGACCCCACTGATGGGCCCGCGGGGCAACGCCGCGGGTAACCTGCAGGTAGACCGCCCCGGAACCGCTGATCCGGTTGCGGCGGATCACCTCTGCGACGACCGCGCAGAGACTGCACCGGCTCATCGGCCAGGGAATGGCAAGGGCGGACAGCGACCGGTCGAGCCGGTCGAGGTGGGCGTCGGCGTCGACCAACCGGCCCTGATAAACGGCGATCACTTCGTAAACGCCGTCGGCGAACTGATAGCCGCGATCCTCAACATGAATGCCGGCATGACGGTGCGGCAGATACCGGCCGTTCACATAGGTTATCCGATTCATTCCGCTGCGCTCCGCCTCAAAAGTACTCGAGACGGACCGAGAACAGCTTCTCGACCCGGCGCACCGTTTCGGGTGCTGCGAACAGGACGACCCGATCCCGCGCCTGGACCACGGTGCTGCCGGTGGGGGTGATCACCCGGCCGTTGCGGACGATGGCGCCGACCATCACCCGGGCAGGCAGATCGATTTCCTTCAACGGGGTGCCGGTCAGGTCAGAGGTCTCCAGCGCCTCGGCCTCAATCAGTTCGCCAAAGCCTTCGCGCAGGGTGTGAACGGAATAGATCCGGCCGCGCCGGACATGCTGGAGGATCGAGGAGACCGTGATGTTGCGCGGGCTGACCACCACGTCGAGGCCGAGGGTGGCGATCAGCGGATCGTAAATGCTCTTGTTGAGCAGCGAGATCACCCGCTTGGCACCGTAGCGCTTGGCCAGCATCGAGGAGAGGATATTGGTTTCATCGTCATCGGTGACCGCGACCACGGTGTCGGTGGTCTCTACCCCGGCTTCATCGAGCAGTTCGGGATCGAGGACATCGCCGTGGAGGACCACGGTGCGGCTGAGCATGCTGGCCACGGTTGCGGCACGCTCGGCGCTCGATTCAATGATTTTGGCATTGATCCAAGGATGCTCCCGCTCGATCTCCTGCGCAAGCAGCAGGGCGATATTGCCGCCGCCGCACAGCACCAGCCGGCGGGCTTCCGGCTCCTCATGACCGAACGCCGAGAGCGCCTCGCGCACCTGATCGGTCTCCACCACCACGTAGACGTCGTCGCCCGGCTTGAGCGGCTCGTCCCGATTGACGGCGATCGCCTGTTCGCCGCGGACCAGACCGACGATAACCATGCGCAGCCCGGGCAGGAGCTGGCTCACCCGGCTGGGTGGGGTGTTGACCGCCGGTCCGCCGGCCTCGCAGCGGATACCGAGCAGCCGGACCCGGTCCTCGACCAGGGGGATCATCTCGAACGCTCCGGGGACCCTGAGGCGCCGGGTGATCGCCCGGGCGACCTCAACCTCCGGCGAGATGATCACGTCGATCGGCAGGTGATCGCGGGAGAACAACGCCGACCAGGCCGGATCCAGGTAACTCTGGTTGCGGATCCGGGCGATTTTGGTGGTTACCTCGAACAACGAATGGGCCACTTGGCAGCAGACCATATTGATCTCGTCAGTCTGCGTCACCGCGATGATCATGTCGGCATCGCCGGCGTTGGCACGCTCCAAGACGTCAGGGCGGGAGCCGTGGCCAACGACCCCCTGGGCATCGAGGGTGTCGTTGACGCGGCGGATCAGCTCCGGGTCCTTATCGACGACCGTGACGCTGTTGTTTTCGAGGGCAAGGTGGCGGGCGATCGTGAATCCCACCTGTCCGGCGCCGCAAATCAGGATATTCATGGATCAGGCCGTTGTGAGCTGAGCACGGGTCCGCGCCGGCAGCACCGGCCGGTCAGCCGGCGCTGCCGCGCAGCTTTTCCTCGGTGCTGATGCCAAGGGATTTGAGCTTGCGGTGCAGCGCCGAGCGCTCCATGCCGACAAAGGCCGCAGTCCGCGAAATGTTGCCGCCGAAGCGGGTCACCTGGGCGAGAAGGTATTCGCGCTCGAAGATCTCCCGGGCATCCCGCAAGGGCAGCCCCATGATTTCGGCGCTGCGGTCCGGCTGCCGGGTGGCGGCGAAGCTGACCTCCAGCTCCGGCGGCAGCATATCCGCACGGATCGGCTCCTCCGGGCTGCCCGGGGCCATGATCAGCAGGCGCTCGACGATATTGCGGAGTTCACGAACGTTGCCGGGCCACTCATAGGCCTGGAGCGCGGCCATCGCGTCGTCGTTGATCGGCCGCGGCCGGTGTCCGCAGGCTTCGGCCGCCCGTTCCATGAACCAGTTGGCGAGGCCGGGGATGTCTTCCCGGCGCTCCTTTAAGGACGGCACCTTCAGCGGCACCACGCTCAGCCGGTAGAACAGGTCCTCCCGGAACCGGCCGGCGCGGATCTCGCTGGCCTGGTCGCGGGTGGTTGCCGCAACCACCCGCACGTCGACCTTGACCCGGGTACTGCCACCGACCCGCTCGAATTCCTGCTCCTGGAGCACCCGGACGATCTTGCCCTGGGTCTCGGCGGGCATGTCGGCCACCTCGTCCAGGAACAGCGTGCCGTTGTGAGCGCTTTCAAACGTGCCGACCCGACGCGTGGTCTCACCGCTATCGCCGGGCCCCTCCACCCCGAACAGTTCGGTCTCAACCCGGTCGGGCGCCATGGACGCGCAATTGAGCACCACAAACGGTCCGGCCGCGCGCAGCGAGCGGGCATGGAGCAGCCGGGCGACCACCTCCTTGCCAGAGCCGGCGGGGCCGGTGATCATCACCCGGCTGTTGGTCGGTGCCACCCGCTCGATCCCCTGACGGAGCTGATTCATCACCGACGACCGGCCGATCATCTCGCTGTTGGTGCCGGAACGCAGCTTGAGTTCCTGGTTTTCGCGGCGCAGCCGGTCCGCCTCGATCGCCCGCTGGATCGCCAGAATCAGCCGGTCGGCCTTGAACGGCTTCTCAACAAAATCATAGGCTCCGAGTTTGATCGCCTGGACCGCCGTCTCGACGGTGCCGTGGCCGCTCATGATCACCACGGGCAATTCCGGATCTTCCCGCTTGATCTCGGCGAGCATGCCAAGTCCGTCCATCCCGCTGCCCTGCAGCCAGATGTCAAGCAGCACAAGGCTCGGTCGCCGGCTGGCGATCGCCTCAAGCCCGGCATCGCTGTCATAGGCTGCACGCGACTCATACCCCTCGTCGTCGAGAATTCCGGCGACGAGCTCACAGATATCAGCCTCATCATCGACGATGAGGATGTCTTCGGCCTTCGAACGTCTGATGGCGGCCATTATCCCGTTGCCGTGTCGGCCTCCCCCGCCATCGCATCATCGTCCGCGGCCGACGTCGCGACATGAAAGGTGAGCCCGATCCGTGCGCCTCCCCGCTCCTGGTCTTCCAGCGTCAACTCCGCGCCGTGATCTTCCATGATTTTTCGGACGATCGCCAGACCGAGACCGGTGCCTTTTGAGCGGGTGGTGACGTAAGGCTCGGTGAGCCGTTCGCGCTGCTCAACCGGCAGACCGCAGCCGTTGTCCTCGAACACGATGCGGATCGTCCGCAGCAGTGAGCAAGGGTCCTCTTCACTGATCATCTGCACGCGAATCTCACCGTCCTCCGGGGCCTCTCCGCCGCCCCGCTCGACGATCGCTTCCGAGGCGTTCTTGAGAACGTTGGTAAACACCTGAGAGATTTGTCGGGCATCGCACGCCAGCAAGGTGGGCTCCGCCGGCAGGTCCGTGTGGATTTTGATTTTCGGCGAGCGGGTCCGCTCGAGAAACACGGCCTGACGGACGAGGTCATTGAGATTCTCGGCCCTGATCTCAGGTCGGGGCATTCGTGCGAACGAGGAGAATTCGTCGACCATCCGGCGGATGTCCTCGACCCGTCGGGCAATCGTGTTGGTGCAGTTGGCGAACGTCTCTGCGGCCTCCGGCCCCAAATCACGGCCGTATTTCCGCTGCAGCCGTTCGGCGGCGAGCTGAATCGGGGTCAGCGGGTTTTTGATCTCGTGGGCGATCCGCCGGGCGACGTCGGCCCAGGCGGCAGTGCGCTGCGCCGAGACCAGCGCCGAGATGTCATCGAAGGTCACGATGTAGCCGACCACCTCCCCCTGGACCCGCTCCGCAGCGATGCGGGTGATCAGGGTCACTTTGCGCATGTCACGAAAGATTTCGATCTCCGCCTCCCAGGACCGGTCCGGCTGGTTCCGGACCTTGGCGAAGAGCTCGGCCATCTCCGGGGCCACGTCCTGCAGATGGCTGCCGACCACCGAATCCAGATCCGTGCCGAGCAGCAGCGAGGCCGACCGGTTCGGCAGGTGGATCAGCCCTCCGGCATCGAGGCCGATGACCCCGGCCGACACGCCGCTCAGCACCATTTCGGTGAACCGTCGGCGCTCGTCGAGCTGGCGGTTGGCCTCGATCAGGCTGGACCGCTGGGTTTCCAGCTGATCGGTCATGCGGTTGAACGAGCGGCTGAGGGACTTGATCTCGGCAACCCCCTCGGCCGGGTCGACGCGGACCGACAAATCGCCCTTGCGGACCCCGTCGGCGGCGTCGATGAGATCGGCGATCGGCCGGGAGATCTGGCTCGCCAGGGTCAGCCCCGTCCAGACCGCGGCAAGCAGCAGCAGCATGGCCACGACCACGAAAATCAGGATGAAGGTCACCCGGAACCACTCACCGCTGGCCTCGACGCTGTTGTAGTAGGCGACGGCGGCGGCCGTCCGCTCAATGTTTTCCAGCACCTCCAGGTCGATGAACCGGCCGACGATCAGGTAGGCATCCACGAACCGGTTGAGCTTGACCAGGGCGCGGACCCGGTTCTCGCTGTCTTTGGTCAGGAGCGCCACCTCGCCGCGGTTGGCCTTCTCGATCGCTTGCCGCGGCACCAGATCAAGGTCGAGAATCAGGCTGAGGCTCAAGGGCGTCTTGGCGAGAACCTGGCCCTGGCTGTCGATGACGATCGCTTCCGGGATGGAGCGGAGGTTAGCCTGCAGCGACAGCCGGTGGTCGAACAGGCGGCGATCAGTCAGCAGTTGCGCGGCATCGCGGTTAAGGTCGTCGGCCATTGCAAAAGCTTCAGCGCGAATGCTGTTGCGATGTTCGACCAGATAGGCCTTGGCGACCGCGTCGGAGGCGTTGACGGCGGTGCGGACCCGTTCGGCGAACAGCTCGACGAAGCCGAATTTCAGGAACGCGCCGGCCAGCAGCGCCACCAGCAAGCCCGGGGTGACCGCCACCAGCGCGAACATCACCACCATGCGGATCAGCAGCCCCGAGCCGGCGAGCCCGCGCTGACGCTCGGCCCACAGCCTCGCGAGGCGCATGCCCACCAGGCCGCCGAGGATCACCATCAGCGCCACGTCGATGGCGAGCAGATAGCGGATCGTGTCGACGTCCGGATCGGGCTGATAGGCCCGGCTCATCGAAATCACCGTGGCGATCCCCGAAACCACCGCGGCGATCGCCACGATGAAGGCCAGCACCCGGAACAGCCGGTCGCGGCGCTTCAGGGCCCTCGGCGCTTCCGCGCCGCCGGCAGCGAAGCGGGCGTCCCCACCGCCGTCAGCCGCCCTGGTCGCAAGGGGCGGGCTCAACGGGCGCCTCCGCCCCGGATCACCGGGATGCTAAGTTCCCGGATCTTCTTGCGCAGCGTATTCCGGTTGAGCCCGAGGAGTTCGGCGGCGCGGATCTGGTTGCCGCGGGTCGCTTCCAGGGTGAGCGAGATCAGCGGCCGCTCGACCTCGCGCATCACCCGGTCGAACAGTCCCGGCGCCGGCAGCGACTCGCCGTGGGCCTCGAAGTAAACCCGCAGGTGGCGTTCCACCGAGGAGGCGAGGCCGTCGGAGGCGCCATCATCCTCGAGCGTGGAGGTGTCGGCCAGCTCAGCCTCGATGATCTCGACCCCGATGGTTTCTTCGGAATAGAGCGCGGCGAGCCGGCGCACCAGGTTTTCCAGCTCGCGCACATTGCCGGACCAGCGGAACGCCTTCAGCCTCTCCATGGCGGCATTGTCGAGCATCTTCACCGGCAGGCCCTCACTCTGCGCCTTGGCAAGGAAATGCCGTACCAGTTCCGGGATATCGGCGGTCCGCTCGCGCAGCGGTGGAACCCGGATCGGCACCACGTTCAGCCGGAAATAGAGATCCTCCCGAAATCCGCCCTGGCGGATCAGCTGGCTGAGGTCACGGTGGGTGGCGGCGACAATGCGGACATCCGCCTTGATCGGGGTGCGTCCACCCACGGTCGTGTACTCGCCCTCCTGAAGGACACGCAGCAGCCGCGTCTGGGCCTCGTGCGGCATATCGCCGATCTCGTCGAGAAACAGGGTGCCGCCCTCGGCCTGCTCGAAGCGGCCGACGTTGCGATGGGTAGCGCCGGTGAACGATCCCTTCTCATGGCCGAACAGCTCGCTCTCGATCAGATCGCGGGGGATCGCCGCCATGTTGACCGCAACGAAGGGTCCGTCGCGGCGTTTGCCATAGGTGTGCAGCGCCCGGGCCACCAGTTCCTTGCCGGTGCCGGATTCGCCGGTGATCAGTACGGTCAGGTCGGTGCCCATCAGCCGGGCGAGGGTGCGATAGATCTCCTGCATCGCCGGCGAACGGCCGATCAGCGGCAACGCTTCGCCGCCGAGGTCGGTCTCGCGCTGCAGAACGTCGGAGGCGTTCTTGGCCGGCTCGAGTGCGCGCTTAACAACGCCGATCAGTTCGTTGAGATCAAAAGGTTTTGGCAGGTACTCGAAGGCTCCCCGCTCGGTTGCCTTGATCGCCGTGAGCAGGGTGTTCTGGGCGCTCATCACCACCACCCGCAGCTCCGGTCGGATCTTGCGGATGCGCGGCACCAGATCGAGCCCGTTCTCGTCGGGCATCAGCACGTCGGTGATCACCACCTCGCCCTGGCCGTCGCTGACCCACCGCCACAGGGTGGCGGCGTTGCCGGTGGTCCGCACCCGGAAGCCGGCCCGTTCGAGGGCATGGCTGACCACGGTCCGGATCGCCGGATCGTCGTCGGCGACGAGGACCGTGCCGGTCATTCGTTGGCGCTCTCCTCCGCCGGGACCTTGGGCAGCATCACCCGGAACGCGGTACGCCCGGGAATGCTCTCGAACTCGACCACGCCGCCATGGTCGCCGACGATCTTGGCAACCAGCGCGAGGCCGAGGCCACTGCCTTTCGGCTTGGTGGTCAGGAACGGGTCGAACAGGTGCGGTTTGATGTCGTCGGGGATGCCGTCGCCGTTATCCTCCACGGACACCATCAGCGGCAGGTGGACCCGGGAATGGCTGCCGGGCACGGCGAATCGGACGCCGTGCCAGTAGGCGGTGCGGATCGTCACTTCACCGCCGTCGGCGGGGGCGGCCTCAGCGGCGTTCTTGACCAGATTGAGGAACACCTGGGTCAGCTGGTCGCGGTGACCGTAGACCGGCGGCAGCGAGGGATCGTAGGTCTCAACGAAGCGCAGGTGCCGTCCGAAACTGGTCTCGGCGAGCATCCGAACCCGGGCGAGGATCTCATGGATGTTAACGGCGCTGCGCTCCAGCGGTCCGCTGACTGAAAACACCTCCATCCGGTCGACGAGGGCGCTGACCCGGTCCGCTTCGTCACGAATCAGCCGGGTCAGCGGCCGGTCCTCGTGGCTGGCGCTCTGCTCCAGCAGTTGGGCGGCACCGCGGATCCCGGCGATGGGATTCTTGACCTCGTGGGCAAGCATCGCCGCCAGGGCGGCGACCGAGCGGGCGGCACCGCGATGGGTCAGCTGGCGGTCGATCTTGGCGGCGATCGAACGCTCCTGCATGGCCAGGACCACCGTCTGCTCCGCATCGGTGAGGGGCGCAGCCTGGACATTCACGAGGTGATGGCCGACCCGGGGGCTCGACAGGGTGACGTGATACTCGGCCACCGGGTGGCCGCCGCTGCGCGCCTGACTGATCAGGGCGAACAACGGGCTGTCGGCCGGGATCAGCTCCATCAGCTTCTGGCCGGTGAGATGGGACGCGCTGCCGCAGAAAAACTGCTCGCCTGCATCGTTGAGGTAGGTGATCTGCCCGTCCCGGTCGACGGCGACGACAACGTTGGGCAGGCCGCCGAGGATCGCCCGGCAGTCTGCGGCGGTCTTCGCCGTTGCCGACAGCTTAACGACCGTATTGCGCACGCGCCGTCCCATCAGGCCGCCCTGCGCTCGAGGAGAGGCTCGTAAAGCGCCCGCACCATCGCGATCACCCGATCCGGATCCGTCTCGCGCATCACCGCGGCGCGGAACTGTGCGGATCCCGGCAGACCCTTGGTATACCAGCCAATGTGCTTGCGGGCCGTCCGCATCCCGGTGGAGGCGCCATAATGATCCAACATTGCGGCGTAATGCTCGAGGAGGATCGCCAGCTGCTCAGCGAGCGGCGGTGGCGGCACGGCTGCGCCGCGGGCGAGGAAAGCCCCGACCTGGCCGGCGAACCAGGGGCGGCCGTAGCAGCCGCGGCCGACCATCACACCGTCGGCGCCGGAGGCGGCGAGCAGGGCCCGGGCGTCGGCTTCGCTGGTCACATCGCCATTGCCGATGACCGGGATCGACACTGCCGCTTTGACCTCACCGATGAACGCCCAGTCGGCGCGGCCGTTGTAGAACTGGCAGCGGGTCCGGCCATGCACAGTAACCGCCCGGGCACCGCAGTCCTCGGCAATCCTGGCGACCCGGGGAGCGTTGCGGTTCGAATCATCCCAGCCGGTGCGCATCTTGACGGTCACCGGGACATCAACGGCGGCAACCACCGCCGAGACGATCTCGCCGACCAGCCGTTCCTCGCGCATCAGCGCCGCGCCGGCATCGCCGCTGGTCACCTTTTTCACCGGGCAGCCCATGTTGATGTCGATCAGCCGCGCGCCCTGATCGCGGCACAGCCGGGCGGCCTCGGCCATCACCACCGGCTCGCAGCCGGCGATCTGCACGGCCACGGGCTGTTCGTCGTCGGCTGCGACCGTGCGCTTGAACGTTTTCTTCGAGGCGTGAATGATCGCTTTGCTTGCGATCATCTCCGAGACCACCATCCCGGCGCCATAACGCTTCACCAGCCGGCGGAACGGCAGGTCGGTGACGCCGGACATGGGCGCGAGAATGACCGGAGGGTCAAGGTGCACGTCGCCGATCTGAACGGCCAGGGTCATGTTCCCATCTCCATGCCCAATACAAGGGCAGACCCACGAGAATTGCAAGAAGCTGCCTGCCTTGCGAGCACCAGCCGCAACCGCCGCGGGCGGCCGGCGCTGCGGTCAGCCGATCAGGACGTCGGTCACGAACTTCACCCCCGGGTAACCCAGGGTCAGCAGAAGCCAGGCGATCAGCACGTACTGCGCGGCGCGCCGCCCCCGGACCCCGGTCCAGAAGTGGGCGAGGAGCAGCACCGCGATGACGACGAACCCGGCGAGGGTCAGCACCGTCTTGTGGTCGAACGCCAGCACCTCACCCGTTTCGCGATAGAGCAATGCCATGCCGGTCGCAAGCCCGATGGCCAGCACCCCCTCGCCGAGCAGCAGCAGGCGGACCACCAAGCCGTCGCATTCGGCCATCGCCGGCAACGTCCGGCTGAGCGCCGTTGGCCGCTTGCGCTTAAGAGCCCGTTCCTGCAGGGCCGAGGCCACCGCCGACAGGGCGGCAAGGGTCACCAGCGCGTAGGTGACAACCGAGACGGCGATATGGACAGCCAGCCAGGCCCCCTCCCCCTCCCCCGCGTCGGCGGTCGGCGGCCCAACCGGCGCCGACTGCCAGACGGTTGCCAGGATCGCCAGGATCAGCAGGGTCACAGCCACCAGCGGTGTCAACCGCCAGGCCGAGGGGGTCAAGATCGCGACGGCGGCGAAGATCAGCACTGTCGCCACCACGGTGATCCACAGCGAGGCCGCGAACCCGGTCGACCACGGCTCGGCCAGCAGCCACCAGCCGCGGATGACCGCACCGGCCACGGCCAGGGCGAGGATCGCCCAGTAGACCGCATCCCTGGCCTGGCTCCGGCGAAGCGCCTGCAGGGACGCCGGCACCAGGGCGGCCATCGCAGAGAGGTTGAGGAGCATTGCATCCATGATCGCCAGTTTACGGCCAAAGCAGGAAGGGCAGCAAATGCGGATCGGCCGCGCTGGCGGGGTGATCTCTGAGGGCGGAGACCGGCGGCCATGACCGCCTGCGTCGCGCTGATCGTCGCCGGCGGCCGCGGCGAGCGGTTCGGCGGCGAGGTGCCAAAGCAGTACCTGGAACTGGGCGGGGAGCCGGTGCTGCGGCACACCGTGCGCGCCCTGCTTGGCCATCCCCGGATCGACGCCATCCGGGTGGTGATCCGCGAGGGTGACGAACAGCCTTACGCGGCCGCCACGGCCGGCCTCGATCTGCTGCCTCCGGTCCACGGCGGGGCAAGCCGTCAGGCCTCGGTGCGGCAGGGGCTCGAGAGCCTCGACGGCAATCCGCCCGCGCTGGTGCTGGTGCATGACGCGGCGCGGCCATGGGTGCCGCCCGCGCTGGTCGACCGGGTGCTCGATGCGCTCGCCGCCAGCGACGGCGCCGTTCCTGCGATCCCGGTGGCCGACACCCTCAAGCGCGCCGAGCCCGCGGGCCCGGCCCTGCGGGTCACCGCGACCGTCGAGCGCCGCGGCCTCTGGCGGGCGCAAACCCCGCAGGGCTTCCGGTTCGCCCCCCTCCTCGCCGCCCATCGCCGGTTCGCCGATGCCGGGCTCACCGACGACGCGGCCGTGGCCGAGGCCGCCGGTCTCGCGGTCGCCGTGGTGCCGGGCAGCGAGGATAACCTCAAGATCACGACCCCCGAGGACCTGGACCGGATCGCCCGCACCCTCGCAGCGGCCGGGCGTGCACCGGAATGCGGCGGCGGCGTGCCGGACCTGCGCGTCGGCTCCGGCTTCGACGTCCATCGGTTCGGCCCCGGCGATCAGGTGATCCTCGCCGGGGTGGCGATCCCCCACACCGCCGGCCTTGCCGGTCATTCCGATGCCGACGTTGCCCTGCACGCGATCACCGACGCCCTGCTCGGCGCGATCGCCGCGGGCGATATCGGTCAGCATTTCCCGCCCTCCGACCCGCAGTGGCGGGCCGCCGACTCCGCCCTCTTCCTCGCCCACGCGGCAGGGCTCGTCCGGGCGGCCGGCGGGCGCATCCAGAATATCGACCTGACGATTATCTGCGAGCGGCCGAAAATCGGGCCTCACCGCGCTGCGATGGTGGCCGGGATTGCGGCGATCCTTGGCATCCCGACCGCGAGGGTCAACGTCAAGGCGACGACCACCGAAAGGCTCGGCTTCACCGGCCGCGGCGAGGGGATTGCCGCGGAGGCGGTCGCCGCCGTTCTCCTCACCGGGCAGCCGGCCAGTGCGGGCTAGTTTGACCGGACCACGCCGGTTTCGCTGAGAATCCAGTCGAGGAACGCCGGATTTCCGGCCGTGATCGGCCAAGCGACCACACAAGGGCATTCATAGCTGTGCAGGGCCTTGATCCGTTCGGTGAGCCGGTCGATCAGTGCTCCCCGGGTCTTCAGGATGACCCCGACCTCCTCCTCTTCCTGCGCGCCGCCGTCCCACCAGAACACCGAGGTGATCGGCGCGAGGATGTTGGCGCACGCAGCAAGCCGCTCTTCGACAACCGTGCGGGCAATGGTCAGCGCCTCGTCGCGGGAGGCGGCGGTGATGTAGACGAAGTGGACGTTCACGGTCAGTCTCCGGTTCGCGCGGAACCTTAATCCACCCGCTCAAGGAAACCGGTTATGTATTTCTGATGAAGGCCATCGCGAATGCGCGAGAACTCCAGATGCAGGCCACCCTCGTCGAGGGTCCGCTCGTAGGTCTGCATCTCATAGCGGCCGTCGTCACTGATAAGCAGCGCGTAAACGGTCAGCGTATCGCCGCGCAGCGTCGCCCAGACATAGGGGTCACCTTTCAACGGATTGAGCGGCTGGCGGTTGCCGAACATGTCGGTGCGCATCGCCGAGCCGAACAGGTTCTCCCGGCGGGTCGGCCGGAAGTCGATCGAATAGGTGCTTCTCTTCAGCTCGCCGTCGGCCTTCGGGATCACCGTGGTCCAGGTGACGTTGAAGCCCCCGGCGGTCTGGCGAATGGTGACACCGATATCACGGGCGGCAATCCCGTCCTCGTTATTGGAGACGGTCTCCCCCTCATACTTTCCGAAGAAGTCCTCGATCTGCGCCGCCATGACCGGTGCGGCCAGAGCCAGCAACGCCACCACCAAACCGGCAATCCAGATCATCGGGGCGCTCTCCGATCGCCGGCGCAGGCAGGCATACCCGCATGGCCGGACGGGCCGCGCATGCCGTCCTTGGCCCGGACGGCGGCAACGTGGTCGGAGCGGCGGGATTTGAACCCACGACCCCTACACCCCCAGTGTAGTGCGCTACCAGGCTGCGCCACGCTCCGCCATGCTGGACTATAGCCCGTCGCCCCGAGCCGGCGCAACTGATGGCAGCGACCGCAGCGGCGGCAGCCGGTCAATGGCCGTCCGGGTCCTCCGGCAGCAATCGCCGGATCGCTTCCAGTTCGGCCAGTACCGCCCGCAGTTCGTCCTGGAGCCGCGCCTCACCGGTCCGGGTTCGATCACCCGGCGGGGGGGCTGTCCGGTCGGCGCCAGCCGTTGCCGCCCCGCTGCTCCGGCCGGTGATCGCGGCGCCCGGGGCGCGCTCGCGCAGTCGCTTCTGGGCACCGCGGATCGTGTAGCCATCGGCATAGAGGAGATGCTGGATTTCCTGGAGGGTGGCCACGTCCTCGGGCCGGTAATAGCGGCGGCCCCCGCCGCGCTTGAGGGGCTTGATCTGAGGAAATTTCGTCTCCCAGAACCGCAGGACATGCTGAGGGACATTCAGATCGGCAGCCACTTCGGTAATGGTCCGAAACGCTGCCGGCGACTTGCCGCGGGACAGCGGTGGCTCGTTCGAACCGGCGCGTGCGGACATCGCGGCCTACTCGTCGGCGGCGGGCAGGCGCTCCTTGTTGATCCGGTTCTTGAGAACGGCGGAGGGCCGGAACACCAGCACGCGGCGCGGCAGGATCGGCACCTCCTCGCCCGTCTTGGGATTGCGGCCGATCCGTTGCCCCTTCTGGCGGACGGAAAACGTCCCGAACGAGGAAATCTTCACCGTCTCCGAGCGCGCCAGGGCATCCGCCACCTGATCGAGGACCGCTTCGACCAGTTCGGCCGACTCGTTGCGGGACAGTCCCACCTCCTGGTAGACCGCCTCGCTCAGGTGCGCCCGCGTGATCGTCTGTTCCGCCATGGTCGCTGTCCTGCGCCCGAACCTGGAACCCAAACCTATCCGGTCGGCCGAAATCCGTCAATTGTCAACAGGATGCCGGGTGTTTTTCGCGGTGTTTGCGAACGCCGGCAGCCTACCAGCGGACGAGCGCCGACCCCCACGACAGCCCCCCGCCGATCGCCTCCATAAGGATGATGTCGCCCGCCTTGATCCGGCCGTCGTTGGTGGCTTCGTCCAGGGCGAGGGGAATTGAGGCCGCCGACGTGTTGGCATGGCGGTCCAGGGTGACGATGATCCGCTCCGCCGGCAGGCGTAGTTTGCGGGCAACACCGTCGAGGATCCGCATATTGGCCTGATGCGGAACCAGCCAGTCCACCTCATCGATCCCGACGCCGTTGGCCTCGAGGGCTTCCTGCGCCGCCGCGGCGAGGTTGCTGACGGCGTGCCGGAACACCTCCGGACCGGCCATGCGCAAATGGCCGACGGTCCGGGTCCGGGACGGCCCGCCATCCACGTAGAGGATATCCCGGTACCGACCGTCGGTGTGGAGGTGGGTGGAGTAAATCTGGGAATGGCCGTCGCGCACCGGGCCCGTCTCGCCGGCGAGGACAACGGCGCCGGCCCCGTCTCCGAACAGCACGCAGGTGCCACGGTCCTCCCAGTCGAGAATGCGCGAATAGGTCTCGGCGCCGACGACGAGGGCGGTCCGGGCCTGGCCGAGGCGCAGGAAGTTGTCGGCGACGGCCAGCGCAAACACGAACCCGGCGCACACGGCCTGGACGTCGAAGGCGGCTCCCCGGGTGATGCCGAGCTTGGCCTGCACCTGGGAGGCTGTCGACGGAAAGGTATCGTCGGGGGTGGTCGTCGCCACAACCACCAGGTCGACGCCGTCAACCGGCACGCCCGCGCCGGCCAGCGCCCGCCGTCCTGCCTCGGCACCCAGGTCGGAGGTCAGTTCCCCTTCGGCGGCAACGTGGCGCTGACGGATCCCGGTCCGGCTGACGATCCACTCATCGGAGGTATCGAGCCGGGCCGCCAACTCGTCATTGGTCATGATCCGCGCCGGCAGGTACGAGCCGCACCCGGCGATGCGCGCAAACCGGTCGATCATGGAGCGGCAGCCACGCGGAGATCAGCACCGGCCAGTTCAGGAAAGCCTTCGAAATCCTGCCTGATGCCGCCAATGATGTCGTCCCGGACCAGTTCGATGGCAACGTTGATGGCATTGGCAAATCCGATACCGTCAGTCCCGCCATGGCTTTTCACGCAGATGCCATTGAGGCCAAGGAACACCGCGCCGTTGTACTGCCGCGGATCGGCGGTCCGGCGAAGGCGCCGGACCGCCGGCTGGGCGATCAGTGCCCCGATCTTCGCCAGCCACGACGACTGAATCGCCTGTTTCACCATGTGCGAGTAAAGCCGAGCCGTCCCTTCCATCGTCTTCAGTGCGATATTGCCGGTAAAGCCGTCGGTGACAATCACGTCGACGGTGCCCTTGCCGATGTCGTCGCCCTCGACAAAGCCTTGGAAATGGAAGGATCGGGCGCTGCTGCGCAGGATTGCCGCGGCTTCGCGAACCGCTTCGTTGCCCTTGACCTCCTCCTCGCCGACGTTAAGCAGGCCAACGGTCGGCTTGTCGATGCCGAGGACCTTGCGCGCGAACACCTCGCCCATGACCGCAAACTGGACAAGGTTCTCAGCCCGGCAGTCGATGTTGGCACCGAGGTCGAGCATCACCGTCCGGCCACGGCAGGTGGGCGAGAGGGAGGCGATCGCCGGCCGGTCAATCCCGGGCAGCGTGCGCAGGACGAATTTGGCCATGGCCATCAAGGCGCCGGTGTTGCCGGCCGAGACGACGCCATGGGCATCGCCGGCGGCAACCGCATCGATTGCCAGGCGCATGCTGCTGCCGCGCCCGGAGCGCAGCGCAACGGACGGCCGGTCGTCGCCGGCGACCACCGCGTCCGTGTGGCGAATCTCAGTCGCGTCGCGCACCCGGCGGTAGCGACGGACCATCGGCGTCAGCTCCGGCTCGCGCCCGAACAACAGGAAGCGGACCCGGCGGTCGCGCTTGAGAACCCGGTTGAGGCCCTGAACGACGATGCGAGGGGCATGGTCACCCCCCATCGCGTCAACGGAAATCACCACAGTGTCCGTCAAGGAATATTGTCCTCACTATCGATCGCCCGGCGGACCAGCCTCTTCCGGCCCAACTCCACGGGTATCATCTTACCGCTGGAGCAAATGCGGCCAGGGTCGGGTACCATCACGCTGTCCGATCCCTGACAGAAGTGCCCTTCAGTGAAGACAGATGGCTGTTTTCGGCTCACCCGCCGCGCTCGTCTGTTAATCAAATTCGATGCCGAGGGCAACCGCTTAACGATCGGACCGGGACCCATTCCGGAGGGTCCCAAGCACGGCGAAGGGGCTGTCTGCGGCATCATCCCCCGCTCCGCCGTCCGTATAGCCGGCGAAGGCGGCGCCGGGGCGGCGGGGAAACGGGTCAATCTCCAGAGCGAGGATTTCGCTCGCCATCTCGCCCACATCGATCGCATCGCCGACGACCGGCTCCGGGGCGTCCTCTTCGTCGCTGGCGATGATGATCTCGCCGCCCTCCACGGCATCGAGGCTCCATTCATCGACGGCATCGACCGCGAAGTCCCGGTCAACCGCCACCTCCACGCTCGCCGTCAGTGGCTCCAGTGAAACCACACAGGTCTGGATCACCTCGGCGGTCAGCCGGCCGGTCACACGCAGGCGCCGGCCATCGCCGCTGACCGCCACCACGCCCTCGCATGCCAGCGTGTTCACGGCCTGCAGATCGAAGCGCCGGGCCAGCGCCGCCCGCTCCGCCTCGCCGGCCTCGATATGAAACGGTGTTCCGTCCGGATCCAGGTCGGCAAGCGCGAGGAGCCGGCTGAATTCAGGGGTCACGGTCATGGATCTCTGAGCCCTTCCCGGAGGCCTCGGTGAGCAGCGGCAACAGGCGGCGGTCCGAAGACCACCTCGCCGGCCATCAGGGTCTCGGTGTCCGTTGTCGCCAGCACCGAGGCTTCCCGCCGGACGTAATCGGCGACGGCGGCAACCGCGTCCTCGCCCGGCTCGGTCTTGCGATAGAGGTTGCGGCGCAGCGCCGCCGGCAACTCGCGCGGATCGGCAGCGGCCCCGAGGGCCGCATCGTAGCTGGCAATCCGGCCATAGAATCCCCGCGCGAGGCCCTTGACCCGGCGACCGATGCCCATGTCGCCGATTCCCATTTCCCTCAGGTTCTGGTCCATGTCGGCGAACAGCACATCGAACAGGTCCTGGGCGAGCGCCGCGGTCCGGTCATGGTCCGTCTTGAGGCGGCGGAGCAACAGAAAGACGTGCAGCGCGACCATGTCGAAGCGCCCGTCCGGTGTGTCGGGGACGTTGCAATGAAGATAGAAATCCGGCTGACGGGCTTGCTCAACGGCGCTCACATAGAGGCTGTGAGCCACATCGCGCCACGGCGACCGGCGGAACAGAGCCATCGCCGCGCTCAGCCGTGCCGGCAGGACGGCCGGCCGGGCGGCCGCGGATGGCTGCTATCCGGCCGTTGACACGGGCGAAACCGGGATGCCAGGAATACCGTCATTGTGCGCATCATTTCCTGCAGAACCGGATCAGGGTTGATACAGACATGGTTCGCGATCACGCACGAAGTCAACGGCGGCCGGCAATCTCGTTCGCAGCGATGATCGTGGCGGGGGTCCTGGCGGCTGGGTGCAGCCCGCGGGTCGGCATTCATGGCAACACCCCCGACCCGGATTCGATTGCCCGGATCGTTCCCGGGACTCACACGAGGCTTGATGTGGCTCAGGTGCTCGGCTCACCATCGAGCGTTTCGCTGTATGGCGATGAAATCTGGTATTACATCGGCGATCGCACCGAAACCCTGGCCTTTTTCGAGCCGGAAGTGACCGAACGTCAGGTGGTGATGGTCCGATTCGATACCGCCGGAGTGGTCGACACCGTCGAGATTTTCGGGAAGGAGCGTGCCCGGGAGATCGAGATCGTCGATCGCACGACGCCCACGCTCGGCAACGAGATCACCATCATCGATCAGATTGTCGGTAACATCGGCCGCTTCGAGGAATAACGCCGCCCCCTCCCCGGCGGCACCGGCATGGATGCCGGTGCCGGCTGCCACGGGCGACGGGGCGATCCGCCCGTGGCAGCGGTCAGCGGCCGCTCAATGGGCAAGCACGGCCAGGATCAGCAGGGCGACGATGTTGGTGATCTTG
>CAYVUM010000052.1:0-24679 GCA_964454795.1 uncultured Rhodospirillaceae bacterium | reverse complement strand
TGCCGCAGCGCTACGGGCCGTTCAGCTTCGTCGTCAACACCGACAAGATCAGCCGCGAGATGGCCGAGGACCAGGGCTGGAAGCTGTTCCTCGATCCGGCAATGAAGGACCGTTACGGCATCCTGACCTACGACAACTGGAACGTGATGCACATGTGCATCACCGGCGATCAGAACCCCTTCGAGCCGCTCGACGAGTCGGGAATCGAGAAGTTCCGGCAGACCGCCGAGGCGATCTTCGCCGGCTCCAAACTGCTCACCGACGATCTGGTGGCGATGAACACGGCGCTGATCAACGGCGAGATCGACGCCTACTTCACCGGCGGCACCTACACTGCCAGCCCGGCCCGGCTCGATGGCCTGACCAACATCCGCGGCATTACGCCGAAACGCGGCCCGATCAATGGCAAGGGCGGAGTCGTCTGGATCGAGCTGACGTCCGCCGTGAACAATCCCGATCCGACGACGCTCGCCGAAGATTTCCTCGAATTCGTTCAGGAGCCCGAGATCTGCAAGGCGGTCGGCTTTGCGGAGGGCACCTACAATCCGGTCAGCCAGATGGGCGATCCGGCCGTTTTCACGCTGTGGGACAACGACGAACTGGACGCGATCCAGTGGGACAGCCTCGCCGAGGAAATGGATCGCTCCGTCGAATACGATGTGGTCGCCTCCTATGCAGACCTCGTCACCGTCTACAATGCTGCAAAACGAGGCTGACCCGCCGCTCTCTTCCGCTGCGGAGGTCGCAGCGGAAGGGACGTCCGTTACGCCCGTCTCGCCAACGCAGCGGACCCGGCCGATCCTGGAGATCGCCGGCCTTTACAAACGCTTCGGCGATTTCACAGCGCTCGACAGCGTCGACCTGACGGTTGAAGACGGCGAGTTCCTGACCATCGTCGGCCCCTCGGGCTGCGGCAAGACGACCCTGATCCGCCTTCTCGTCGGCATGGACGAGGCCACCGACGGCACGATCTGGCTGCGTAACCAGCGGATCGACCAGACCCCCGCCAACAAACGGCCCACCTGCATGGTGTTCCAGTCGCTGGCGCTGTTTCCGCACCGCACCGTCGGCCAGAACATCGAGTTCCCGCTGAAGATCCGCGGGATCCGCCAGGCGGACCGGCGCGCCCGGGCGCTGGAGCTTCTGGAGCTGTTGCGGCTGCCCCGCGATTACTATGGCAAGCGGATCCAGCAATGCTCCGGTGGTGAACGGCAGAGGGTGGCGCTGGCCCGGGCGCTCGCCTTCGATCCCGAGATCCTGTTCTTCGACGAGCCGCTGTCCGCGCTCGATTTCCGGCTGCGCAAGACCCTGGAAAAGGAGCTCAAGGACCTGCACGCCCGCACCGGCAAGACCTTTGTCTACATCACCCACAGCCTCGAAGAGGCAATGGTGATGTCCGACCGGATTGCGATCATGCGCGCCGGCCGGTTCGAGCAGATCGGTCGTGCCGAAGACATCTACAACCGGCCGGTCAACCGCTTCGTCGCTGAATTCATGGGCGAGGTGAACCTGTTTGCGATTGAAGCGGCCGGTGATGGCCTCCAGGCCGCCCAGGTGGTGATCGACCCGACGGCAGTGCGCAACCTCAAGGTCCCGCCAAGCGGGCGCGGCTGGCTGATGGTCCGCCCTGAGGCCGTGCGGTTCCTCGAGGATGGCGAACCGGCCGACGCGGCGGTGCACGGTCTGGTCCGGTCCGAGTATAACCTCGGATCGCGGATGCAGTACGCCATCGACCTGCCGGACGGAACGTCGATGACTGTGGAGACGTTGGGGGAGGCGGTCGCCAGCCGCGCGCCGGGAGCGACGGCCCGCCTCGGCTGGAGCCTGGACCGCTGCCATGTCATTGCCGAGGCGTAAGTGGCCATGGAACGTCTCGACCGACGCCTCGGGTTGTTCAGCGCCATCCCGCTCGGGCTGCTGCTCGCTCTCTCCTTCCTGGCCCCGCTGCTGGTTGTCGCCGCCTTCTCGGTCATGCCGCAGCAGGTCTTTCACCTGGGCCACGTTCCCGACTTCTCAGCCTATGCCGAACTTGTCCGCCAGGGCTACTGGAAATCCATCGCCTGGTCCCTCGCCATGGCGCTGGCGGCCACGGCGATCCTGTTCGTGCTTTGCTGGCCGCTCGCCTTCGGCATGGCAAAGGTGTTCGGCCGCTTCACCATCGTGTTGACGATCGGCGTGGTGCTGACCCTGTTCGTCTCGGAGAACATCCGGCTGTTCGGCTGGGCGCTGACCCTGATGAAGGGCGGGATGCTCGAAGGCCACGTCCGGGCCTGGACGGGAAGCGGGTTCGACGGCCTGCTCTACAACGTTCCGGTGATCGTCTTCGGCCTCGTCTACGTCTACTTCCCGTTCATGCTGTTCCCCCTCGCCCAGGGGATCGCCATGGTGCCGGACGACGCCCGGCAGGCTGCCGCCGACCTTGGCGCATCGCGCTGGCGCATCCTCTGGGAAATCGAGCTGCCGCTGGCCGCCCCCGGAATCGTGGTGGGCGGGATGCTGAGCTTCGTGCTGGCGGCGGGGGCGATTGCCGAATCCAAGCTGCTCGGGGGGCAGGCGGTGATCGTCATCGCCGAAGAGGTGGAGACCGCCTTCACCTACGGGCAGAACTGGCCGCTCGGCTCGGCGCTGGCGATGGCGCTGATCCTCATTGTCGGCACCCTGGCGATGATCGCGATCTCGCGGGTCGACCTGGACGCGATCATGGGGCGGAAGCGCTGATGCGGCCGTCCGGCCTCTCCCGGGCGGCGCTGTACGCCTACGGCGTTCTCGCCCTGGCGTTCCTGTACCTGCCACTGATCGCCGTCGGGTTCGCCTCCGTGTCGCAGGCGCGCTACCTGTCGTTTCCGATCCGCCGGTATGCCACCGGCTGGTATGCGGAGGCGATCCAGAGCGACACGGTCATGGGCCTGCTGACCACCTCGCTCAAGGTGGCGCTGATCGTCACCCTGGTCTCGATGGTCGTCGGATTCTTTGGCGCGCTCGCCTTTGCCCGCTACCACTGGCGTTTCCGCCGCCTCTACCAGAAGATCATCCTGCTGCCGATCTTCTTCCCCCAGACGGTGCTCGGCCTCGCCCTGCTGATGTGGTTCAACGCCCTCGGGGTGATCCCCAGTTGGCACACCGCCGTGGTCGCCCATCTGGTCTGGATCGCGCCGATCGCCACACTGATCATCGCAATCCGCGCCTACAGCTTCGATCCGGCCCTGGAGGAGGCGGCGCGGGACATGGGCTGCTCCACCGGGCGGGTGTTCCGGGAGGTGACGGTGCCGCTGCTGATGCCGGGAGTGATCTCCGCCGGGCTGTTCGCGTTCCTGCTGAGCTGGGGGAACTTCCCGCTGTCGCTGTTCACTACCGGCGCCGACCTGACCCTGCCGGAATGGCTCTACGCCAAGATGGTGTCCGGCTATTCGCCGCTGGTGCCGACGGTGGGGATGCTGTCGATCGCCGCTTCGGTTCTGCTGCTGGGTCTGGCGCTGGCGGTGCCGCAGTTCTGTCAGTGGTTCGCGCGGGCACGGCGCAATGGAGTGAGGAGGGGCTGAGCGATGCTCACGTCGATCGAAGGCCGCAGTGTCATTGTCACCGGTGCGTCCAAGGGCATTGGCAAAGGCATCGCCCGGGTGTTTGCGCGGCAGGGCGCCCGGGTCATGCTGGTCGCCCGCGGCGAGGCGGACACGGCCCGCGCCGTTGCGGAGATCCGTGCCGACGGCGGCACCGCCGAGCTGTTCTCCTGCGACGTCGCCGACTGGGCGGCAGTGCAGCGGATGGTCGCCGCCACCCTGGAGGCATTCGGGGGGATCGACGTGCTGTGCGCCAATGCCGGGGTTTTTCCCCAGACCAAGCTGATCGACATGGAGCCCGAGGAATGGGACCACGTGCTCGACACCAATCTCAAAAGCACCTTCCTGTGCGTCAAAGCCTGCATCCCGGCGTTCGAGCAGGCGGGGAAAGGCCGGGTCATCATCACGTCCTCGATCACCGGGCCGGTGACCGGCTTCCCCGGCTGGGCCCATTACGGCGCGTCCAAGTCCGGCCAGCTTGGCTTCCTGCGGACGGCGGCCATGGAGCTCGCCCGATATCAAACAACGATCAACGCGGTCATGCCCGGCAACATCATCACCGAAGGGCTGGAGGGCCTGGGCCAGGACTACCTGGACACCATGGCCGCCTCGATCCCGCTCAACCGCCTCGGGATCGTCGAGGACATCGGCCACGCCGCGCTGTTTTTCGCCTCCGACGAGGCCGGCTATATCACCGGCCAGACCATCGTCGTCGACGGCGGCCAGATCCTTCCCGAATCCCTGGAAGCAATCGCCGGGATCTGATCGGGGAGGCGGCCGTGAACTGGAAAACCGACTTTCGGTCGTTCTACTACGCGAAGGCTCCGGAGCCGGAGGATATCGTTCTGCCGCCGGCGGCGACGGCAGTGCTGGTGATCGACATCCAGAACACCTACCTCACCATCCCGGACGATCCGGACGAAGCGGCCCGCTGGGCGCCGTTCCGGGCGCGCCTCACCGAGGTGGTGATCCCCAACACCGCACGGCTGATCGCACTGGCCCGGGAGCGCGGGGTCGAGGTGATCTTCGCCCGGATCGCCTGCCTGACCGCCGACGGCCGCGACCGCTCACTGAGCCAGAAAAAGCCCGGCTTCAACAACATCCTGCTGCCCAAGGACAGCGAGGAGAGCCAGGTGGTGGCGGCGCTTGAACCCGGCGGCGACGAGATCACCGTGCTGAAGACCACCGACAGCGCCCTCACCGGCACCAACCTGCGGCTGCTTCTCCACAACCTCGGCATCCGCCACGTGGTCGTCGCCGGCCTGTTCACCGACCAGTGCGTGTCCTCGACGGTGCGGAGCCTCGCCGATGAGAGCTTCGAGGTGATCGTAGTGGAGGACTGCTGCGCCGCCGCCACGCCGGACCTGCACCGCCACGAACGGGAAGTGAACAACATGATCTACTGCCACGCCGTCACCCTCGCCGACGTGGCCGGTTTCCTGGACGCGGCTGGATAGCCCACTGGCGACGGTCTTCAGGCCGGGGACCTGAACACACGCCCCGCCCGCCGGACCTTGTCTGCTCGGACCGGTCCTGGCGTTCCGCTCACCGCGAGATCCGCAGGTTGTCGGTCTCGCGGAACGGCACCGGCTGGCCGCCGCCGGGGGTGCCGGGATCGGTGCGGTAGAGGAACGCCACTTTGCCGGCATTGATCGCAAGGTTGCCGACGGACCGCCAGAGGACGGCGTTGCGATCGGGTCCCTGACCGCCCTCCCCCTCGATGGTCACCTTGAGCGCGAAATCGGCATTGGTCACGGTGTTCTCGCTGAGCAGGATCAGCGGACCATAATGGCCCCAGAGCTCAGCGCCGGCGCCATAGAGGTCGTCCACCTCTTCCCGGGCGAAGTCGATCTGGTTGCGGCTGAGGACGACCCGGTCGGCGTTGCCGATGAAGATGCCCTGATCGCCGCGGGCGCGGTTGAGCGGCACTTGCAGCGATATCCGGTTTTCGGCGATGAGCACCGAGCCGATCCGGTCCGGCGGTGCATCAGCGGGCGCCCGATGGCTGACGGCCACCCGGATGCCCTCGTAGACGGCCGAGAGATTGTTGCCCCGCACCGACACCGCATCAAGCCGGCTGCCGGCACAGACGATGCCCTGACCGGCGATCCCGTCGGTCCGCTGCTGCAGGGTGTCGAACAGCCGCCGGGCGAACGGGAAGCGGTTGCGCAGGTCCGGCTCGGCGACCAGCCGCTCGGCGGTACGCCGGACGACCCCGGCGAGGCTGTCGCTGGAGGACACATCGGCCGTGCCGACCGCCCGCAGCAGGTCGTTCCACTCGGACTGGGAGAACTCGGAGTCGAACGAGACCCGGTGCTCGCCGACCGTGAGGGTCACCGCCCGGCCGGTGATCTCGCGGGTCAGCGCCTCGACCCGCACCCGGTCGTCGGCGACGAGCAGCCGGCGGGCGGCCTCGCCGGACAGCTCCGCATCCGGGGATGCGGTCCGGAACGCGGCGCGGAGCCGTCCGAAGCTCGGTGCATTCGCCGGATCGGCGGCGATCTCGCCGGCGATTCGGCGGACGTAGCCTTCGAAGGCGCTGCTGCTCTGCAGCTCGGCCCCGGTCGGCGGCAAGCGCCGGGTTGCCCGGCTCCAGTCCTCCTCGGAGGCAAACGAGGCGAACCGCGCCACGAACGGTCCGGCGCTGACCAGCCGTTCCTCGGCTGTGGCCGGGGGCGGGGCGGCGGTCGTAAGACCAGCCACCAGCCGATCGACCAGGGTGTCGCGGACCCCCGGCGCGACGATGACGTCGCTGTCGCCCTGGACGACCTGGCCGGTGCCGGTGACCTCGTTGTCCTCGATGACGGCGAGCACCGCATCGGTGACCAGGACCCCGGTCTGACCATCGCCCACGGCGAATCGGTTGTTGCGGACCAGGACCCGGCGGGTCTGCGCGGCGGCCTGACCACCCCGGGTCTGGCGGATGGTCACACAGGCGCGGTCGCGCCGCGCGGAGGCGGCGGTCATCATCGCGGTGCCGGTCACCTCCACATGCGCACAGCGGGTTGTGGTCAGCACGCCGTTGATGTCGGCGATGGGTGCGTCCGGGTTACTGGCGTCAGGGGCGAGCATCGCCAGGTTCGCCACCCGGACGCTGGCGCAGTCGATGAAGTGCAGGGCGCACTCGCGGTTTTCGGCGATGATCCGGGTGCCCTCACCGGCGCCGGTGAGGACGATGTGGCCAAGGCCGGTAAGCTCGATCCGTTCATCGGTCCGGTACTCACCGCGGCGGAAGCAGAGGTGGGCATCCTCGCCGGCAGCAAGCCCGGCGAGGACCGCGCGCCAGTCGGCATCGGGCGACAGGACGAAGGTGGCGCAACCGGTCGAGGTGGTCTGGCACAGCCGCTCGATCGCCGCCTGCACCGTGCGATCGCCGGCGAGCGGCGGGCAGTTGACGGGATCGAACGCGACCTCGGCCGCGCGCGACAGGGAGGCGGTGAAGGTGATCGTCAGGTGGTCCGGATCGCCGTCCGGGCCGAGCAGGGTCGCCTCGACGTGCTGATCCAGGGTTGTCGAGTCCAGCAACCACTGGATTTCGGCGTGTCCGTCGGCGTTCGTTGCCACGGTCGCTTCGCTCGAGCCATCGGCGAACCGGCCCTGGCCCGTGGTCACTTGAAAGCGGACCCGGGCGGATTCGACGGGATGGGAGCCCCGTGCCACCCCGACCCGGAGCGGGTTGCGCAATGCCAGCAGCGCCGTGGGGTCGGCCGGGTCGGGAGTTGCCTCCTGGGCATCCCCACCCCGGTAAGAGAGGGCGGGGAGCGCGGTGAGCGCCGGGAACAAGGGCCGGCAGTCGTCCAGGACCGTCCAGGCGCCGGCATCGTCCACGGACACCACGCCGACCAGGGCGGCGTGGTGGGCGATCCCCTCCGGCGGCTGGAAGGCCGGCTCGCCGCTCGCCGGATCGTCCGGCCACTCCACGTCGGCGATCAGGGTCCGTGCCGGGATCGTCCAGTAATCGCCGTTGCGGCAGGTCCCGGCGGAAAAACCGATCTCCACGCCGTCGCCGCCCTCCAGGGTGATCCAGGTGGCGGGTCCGACGTCGCCCGGGGCGATTTCCAGGGGCTTGCCGCCGTCCCAGCGGCGCAGGAATCCGGTTGTCGGCAGGGCACCGGTATTCGGCTCCCCGCCGACCTCGAGCGGCATCAGGGTGACCGGATCGAGCACTTCCGCAACGGCGATGACGTTGCCATTGACTTCGCCAAGGCGGACGAAATGGCCGGGTTCGCCAGCCAGGATCATCGCCGCCGTGCGAACTTCGACCCAGTCTTCCTGAGCGAGGGCGGTGACCGCGTCCTTGCCCGGGTCGGCGACGGTGAGCTTGCCGTCGGCAACGTCGATGAGGCCGGTGCGGTGGACGGCATTGTCCCGCGACCACTTAACCCTGACGGTATCGGTCCCCAGCGTTTGCGGGCCGCCGGCGTGGACCTCGACCCGGAACAGATGGTTTTCCAGGTTGCGGTAGCCGCCGGGCGCCTGAATGCGGCAAGGGTCCGGCTCGCCGCCCGGCTCGACTGCCCGCGCCCGCAGCCGGGCCGTCTCGCCCGCAGGAAACGGCGACCAGTCGGGCCCCAGATCGGCGCAGGTGGGCGTCTGGCCGTCCTCCGGCTCCGGGAGCGGCGCCAATCGTACCTGCCAGATCACCTGGGTGCGGGTCGCCGTATCGGGCCCGTTGAGGGCCACCTCGCGGATCTGCGGATCGTCGAGCGCGGTGATCTCCCGCTCCCAGACGTCGAGATAGGCCGCGTAGACCCCCGCCGCCGGCATGGGCGGCGGCTCCGGCAGATGCGGCTGGAGCTGCACGGTCGCCACCGCTGCCACCCGGCGGCTGTCCCCGCTCAGCGCGGTCGCGAGCCGGACCACCTGGGTTTCCGTGGACAACGGATCGGCCGGCGCGACGATCGCGGCAACCTGCACCAGATCGGCCCCGGGCGCGTCGGGATCGCTCAGCCACTGATTGAGCCGCAGCCGCGGGCCGGCGGTGACTGCCCATTCGGCGTCGGTTCCCGTCCCGCTCTGGCGCGTGAGCGTCGTGACCGTGGCGGCATCGTTTTCGCAGAGCAGGCCCGCGACGTAGCCGCGACCGGGAGAAATCAGCAGATCCGGGCCGCTCGCACCGCCATCCGGGTTGACCGGCGAAAGCCCGAAGCCGGGGGCGTGATCGGGGAAGCCGGCGGGGCCGATGATGTCGGCGGTGCCGGTGCGATCGAAATGGTGGCCGATGTCGACGTTCTCGTTCCAGTCGGCGTCGAGCTGCACCCGGCCCTGTTGCAGGCGCACACCGCTGTACCGGTTGTCCCGGTTGAACGTGCTGCGAGTGATGTCCCCGGTCATGGCCTTGTCCTTCAGGTCACGTAGATCAGCCCCGCTTCGAGCCCGAAGCGCAGGTATTCGTCGAGCGCGGCGATCAGGTTGGCTTCCCGCTGCGCCTGGCGGTGGGCGTTATAGGCACCCATTTCGCTGTCGGCCTCACCGCCTTCGCGGATCGCCGCCGGACAGCGGCCGCCCAGTTGGGCAAAGGCCGGGTGGCCGTAGCGGGTGGAGGTGAACAGCGGCCGCAGCCGCGCCGCGATCGCCGCCCGCTCCGCGGTGGGCAGGCTGGCGCCCGCCTCTTCCGCGGCCGCGGCAAGGGCGAGGTCCGGCTGGCAGCGGTAGTGGCGGGGCGTGTGCGAGCCGGGCGGCAGGTAGGAGAGGCGCACGCAGCCCTCCTGGCGCCGGGCGATGGTGACGATGCCGGAGAACAGACAACTGTCGGCATCCAGGGTCCGGCCGGTCACGGTGCCGAACACGGTGCTGCGCTGCACCGTCAGGTCGGTCAGCGGCGCGGTCAGCACCGGCGCCCCGGTCAGTGCCGCCGCCTCCTCGCCGGCCAGCCGGTCCTCGCCGAGGATGCTGTCGGCGACCGCGATCGGTCCCGAGACGTGGGGGACGTCGATCCGCCCGCAGATGGCGCGATCGATGAAGAGGCGCAGGCGGGCGTTGTCGAAGCGGTTTTCGGCACCGGCGGGCGTCGGGTCGGCCAGGACGCGGATCGCGGCAACCTCGCCGGCCACCTCCGGCCCCGCAGTCAGACCGCCGGCTGCTGCCCCAAGCGTGCATTCAGCGACGGTCAGCGCCCCCAGGTCGCCGGCCATCACCGTCAGCCCGCCCTCGATCAGAAGACCGTCGAGGATCAGTTCACCGGCATCGGACTGGGCGGCAGCGGTGCCGCGCACCCGCAAATCGCTCAGCAGATGCGGCCGCCGGTCCTGCGGGACCAGTCGCCCCGGGGTGCGGACGATGGCGCCGCCGCCGGCATCTTCGGCCGGCCAGCCGGCGGCGACGATCGCCAGGCGCGATCCCGACGGCAGATCGATCCGGGTGGCGTCGGTGGTCAGCGGCTCATCGTAGGTGGCGTTGTCGAGAATCGCGATGATCCCGCGGGCATCGGGGGCTGCCCGGGCCTGCCAGCGTTCGAGCGCCTCGGCCAGGCTGCCGACAATCGCCTGGTCCTGTTCGCCTGCCGGGGTGTGATCCTCGCTGCGGCGGCTCACGCCGATCTGCCACAGCGGCGGCTCTGCCGGATCACCCCCATCGCCGACCAGCCGCGGCAGCCAGCGCCCGACGCTGTCCCGCCGGTCATAGGGGCCGCCGCCGAGATCCTGCGGGAAGCCGTAGGCGTAGGTCACCTCGGCGGCGTTGTCGGCGTCCGCCGGGTGCACCGAGAACCGGCCCAGCACCGGATCGAACAACACCCAGCCGGGATCGGCCGGATGCGGCCAAGCGATCCCGCCGGCGCCATCGTCCTGGTCGTCGAGTGTGCAGCAACGCAGGCGCGCGGCCGGCACCGGAACGCCGTCGAGACGCACCCGCAGGACCGGCTGAGTTCCGAAGTAGAGCGAGACGTGCGCCGGGTCGGTGCGGAGGGCGTTGAGATCCTCATGCAGGGGCCGGCGCCGCAACGGCCCCGGAACGTTCGCCTCCTCGGCGATGTGCGCAAGCAGCGCCTCGCTCTGCGCCCGGTTGAACAGCGGTGCGTCGGCACCGAGGGGGTTGAAGAAATACCGTCCGGGATCGGCACCCGGCGCGGCCCTCGGACTCACCCCGCCGAGATAGCCGGTTTCCGCCGAGACTGTGAAGCTGAGCGGATAACTTTGCAGCCGCCACAGGAAAATTCCCACGTTCATAATGTTATAGCGGCCGCGGCCGGTGCGGATCGGGCGCACGCCGACGGTGTGCGTCGCCCGCTCGAACGGGCTGCCCACCTGCTCGGCTTGGCCGGCGGCGCGCAGATCGACGGTGTGGTGGCTGTCCGGGCGAGGGTGATTGAGGTTCTGGGTCCAGGTGAGCCGCTCGAAGAACTCGACCACCCGGGCGTTCCAGCCGGTGATGTCGCGGGCGAGTTGCTCGAGAACGGCTGCGGTGCCCTTGGCGCGCCGGTAGGCCAAAGTATTGGCCACGTAGGCCCGAAGGGAGAAGTCGCCGGTCCCGTAGGTGGCGAGCGGGCGCACTCCGAGCAGGTCGCCGATATAGGGGACGACCCATTCGTCGCAGGTCTCGATGAAGGTGTTGCGGTAGAGCTGATCGATGTCCGCATCGAGGATGTCATATTCCCGCTCGAAGACCCGCATCAGCGCCCGGAGCGGCTGCCCCTCCCCGGCATCACGGACGCGCAGATAGGCCGGCAGCAGGGCGTAGAGGCGGTCCGACGGCTCACGCGGCATCGACGGTCTCCAGGGTCAGGTTGATACCGGCGGGGTTGACGAGCAGCAGTTCGGCGCCGCGGGCCTGACGCTTGCCGCCGTCGACCCCGTACCGCGCCGGCGCCGCCGGCAGGATCGCCGGCGGGCTGCCGCCTTCCGCGGGCTGCTCGTCATCGGTCAGGCGAAGCCCCTCGAGATTGACGAACACCACCCCGGGCACTGCCTGGATCACGGCGACGACGGCGCTGGCGCTGACCCCTTGGGCGAACGTCCGGCGGGCAAACCCGAACGCCGTGGCGAGTGCCGCCGCCACATCGGCGCCGACCGTTTCCTTGATGAAGCGGGAGTCCGCCCCGACCGTGGCGGCGATGTCGAAGAACCGGAGATCATGGTCCTTGACGACCACCAGCGGGCCGGCGTCGCGGATCCGCGCGATTGCCTTGCGCAACGTGTCGAGGACCGGGTCGCTGTCGGCCAGCGGCTTGCCGCTCGCCGAGGCGACGGTGATGTGGATTTCCGGTGCCGCGTCGGTCTGCAGCAGCCGGACGGCGGCTTTGCCGATCCCGGCGAAGGTCCGCGCCGTGTCCTCGTAATCGGACAGCGAGACGATCCGCTCCAGGGTCCGTACGGTGCACGGCGCGTTGGTCCGCGCCTCGTCCCGCGCTTCTGCAGGGGCGGCACCACTGGCGGCATTGGGGTTAGTGACGCCGCGGATGCCGAGCGGGCGGGTCTTGAGCTGGATCAGCGAGCCGCCACCGACCTCGCCGGCGAATCCCATGCCCGAACGATAGCGGGCGGTGATGTTGAACTCGCCGGTGGGCAGCCGTGCGCCGCGGATGCCGTCGCCGAACACCAGCCGGGTCGTGCCGTCATCGTCGATGCGGCTGATGAATACCTGGTCCTCCGGTCCGGCGGTGTAGAGGGACGGGGTCTCGGTCCAGGTCAGCCCGTTGACCCGGACCTCGATGGTGCTGGCAGCGCCGCTCGCGGTTTCGGCCGGCACAAAGGTCACGGGTGGCTTGGCGAGCCCGAACGCCTGGTTGGGCACGGTTGCATCGCCGCTGCCGAGGATCTCCTCGACGGTCTCGCCATGGGTGGCGAGGGCGACGTTGGCGTTCACGGTCAGGCTCGGACGGGCGTAGCTGTACTGCGGTCGGGTTGAGAAGATCAGCCGAGTGAAGCCACCGCTGTGGCGGACATCGTCGATCAGCAGGATCTCGTCTTCCGCCACACCGGCGCCGTCGGCGCGGTCGCCGGAGATGGCGACGGCCTGGCCGGGCCGCAGTTCCGGATACAGCGAGGCCAGCAACAGCTCGGTTTTCGACTGGACGGCCTGATCGGGGGTGGTTGGCTCCGTCGGTTCGGCCGGGGTCGTCCCGGCGGTGGGCGCCGCGACCTCGCCGATCAGGTCCTCGCGGATGGGAATGCCGGCGAGGGTGAGGTCCTCGCTGACCACATGGGCGGTGGTGGTGCGGAAACCGAACACGTCCCAGCCGCGCGCGGTGATCGCGCTGGTGCTGTTGTCGAGGCCGCTGCCATCGGGAAGGTTGAAGGTGAGCGCCGTGGTCTTGCCGTTGAGCAGGAAGTCGCTGCGCGATTCGCTGATTGCGGCATTAACGCGCAGCACCGCTGTCGCCGGCGAGGCTGTGGCCGTCTCCAGGACGATCCAGCTGTCCGGCACCACCTCCTTGACCTCCCGTTCCAGGTAGGCGTGGGCGTTCGCATGGGTCACCCCTTGCGACGATTGCCAGATCGGCCGCGGCTGGTCGGGATAGGTGATGCCGCCGGGCGCGGTGCCGTCAGATCGGAGCGGGTCCCAGGGGTTCGGATAGGGATCGGCGGCGGTGCCGCCGCGGCTTTCGCCGGCGCTGGCCAGGGTCTCCCAGCGCGGCGCGGTGCTGCCGAAAAAGCCTGCGCTCTGGCGCAGCGCATAAACGCCCGGCACCGGCGCGCCGACCGGCGGTGGCACCAGCGGCGGCGGCTGGCGGAGATAGCGCAGCAGGGTGACCAGGGGCCAGCGGTTGACCGCCAGGAACACGCCGATGCCGCCGCTCGACCATTCGGCGCGGCCGATCTGGCGCCGGGTGTTGGCGCGGTCGAGGGGGACGCGGACAGCGGCCTGGATCCGGCCTGTTTTCAGCTTCGGCAGCCGCCGCTTCAGCACGAATGGCTTGGCCTTGAACACCGGTGCGGTGGGCGGAGTGCCGAGCGGCGAGACGAACACCCTGGTGATCGAATAGGCATCGTCGGTTTCGAGACTTTGCACCCGCAGTGGCAGCGTCCGGACCGGGGCTGCCGGATCGTCGGCCGTCGCCGCGCGCACCCCGACGGCGAGCAGCCGGTCGCCCTCGGCAAGCCGCGTGGCGGTGCCGGCGAGATAGAGGTGATCGATCTCGACGGCGCTGATCGTTGCCTGCGGGTCGTCCTCGACGGCGCGGACCTCGGCGAGTGCCTCTTCAAGGTCCAGGCCGGGGGTGATCGGATAGAACTGGCTGAGAGTGGCGTCATCGAGCGTCAGCCGGTCTTCTTCCGGGACGTTTTCGAAATCGAAGGTGCCGTCCACGTCCACCAGGCAGAGCCTGAGGCCGCTGTCTGCATCGGGATCGGCGCAGATCGCGAGCGGCTGATCGAGCGCCATTCGCGGCCGCATCGCATTCCAGTCGGCGCGGGCCCGGATCGCCTCGATCGTCTCGAAGACCTGCGGCCGCTCGTCCTTGCTCGCCGGCACACTCAGCACCTGTACGCCCGACGGAACGTCGACGGCGCGGAACGGATCGTCACTGCTCTCGACGGTGAACGCCAGGTAGGCGGAGGCGGCGACCCCGGGGTTCAGCTCGTAGCCGATGGCGCGGGCCAGTTCCAGGACCGACTGCCGTTCGGTGGCAGTGCGCAGGTAGCCTTCGTTGGCGATCCGCTCCTGGTAGAAGCTGAGCACGTCGAGGGTCGACGCCCAGGCATCGCACAAGGCGATCGCCAGGTCTTCGGTCGACCGGACGGTGAGGGCGCGCAGCGGGGCGCTGGCCGCGCCGTCGCCGAGATCGTCCGTGACAGTCTGGTCGCTAAGCTGTCCCAGCATCCGGGCGAGGAATGTGCCGTGGTGGCCGACCCGGAAGGCGATGGCGTCCAGTCCCGGCCGGTTGTCGGCGCGCACCGGCTCCGGCGTGCTGCTGCACGCGCAGGCGCCCGGCTGGCTGCGGTCGTCGCCGTCGCTCATCGTCCGCCCTCCAGGATGAAGTCGAGGCGCCCGCGTTCGGGCGCGTTGGGGTCATTGTCGAGACGGGCGATCTCCAGACGCTGGACCGGCAGAACCCCGGCCTCGGCGACGGCCTCGGGGTCGGCGTAGTCGGTGCCGGGGTCGAGCCAGCGGCGGAAGTGGCCCTTGAGCGTGTCGGTGAGGCGGGTTCCGATCCAGTGGACTCCGGCGACCTGCATCGCCGCAGCGATGATCCGGCTTAAGTACACCGGCTCGCCGAAGGTGAAGTTATCGGGGTGGAAGAACCCTTTCGTGCCGTCGGGGCGCAGCCCGCTGGTGAACACGTCGAGCAGCGCTTCGCGCACGTCTGCGGCGAAGTACCCGTTCTTGACGCAGACGATCAGGAGGACATCGAGGGAGACGAAGCGTGGCCCGTCGATTTCCAGATCGCCGCCGGCGAGCCGGAAGGGCTCGAGATGGGCACGGATCTCGGCCTCGAAGGCCCCATCCACGGGCCGGCCGCCGAACCGGTCGACGGTCAGGAACACGGTGGTCCAGCTGCCGGTCCAGCGCCGGGTCGCCACCGCCCGCTGAACGTCGGGATGACGCTTCGCCGCCTCGGCGTAGTCCGACTCGGTCACCGCCCGCCGCTGCACCCGGAAGGCCTGCGGTGCGTCCAGTTTGGCCTTGATCAGCGGCTCGGGGGCGGTGCCGCCCACAGCCGGCAGGGGGTTGCGGACCCCGCTGATCGCCGCCGTGTGGAGCGTGACAATGTGGCCCAGCGCTTCGGCGCCGATGTTGCCGTCCGGTCCGTTGCCGACGCGGCAGGCGGCGGTGAACCGGCTTCCGGCGCCGGGGCGCTTGCCATGGATCCCGTCGCCGAAGCGCAGCCGGACGCCGCGCTGCTCGTCGGTCTCGACCACGAACGCCGGATCGAATCGGCCACTGTCAAGCAGGTCGCGGCGGGCCAGCCAGACCTCGCCGGCGGCGCGGAGGCTGACCACCGGGACGGCCCGATGCGGCGACTGGCGCAGGGTCCGGGCTGCATCCCGGGCGGCGGCGCCTTCGATCGGCTCGGCATAGGTGGGATCGGTGTGGGCCAGCACCGGTTCGTACGCGGCACCGGCGGCAACATCGTCGGGATCGAGACCGGTCTTGCCGGCGAACGCGCCGCCGTCCTCCGGACGCGGGCGGGCATAGTCGATGGTCCGGCCGTGATCGGTCAGGACCACATTGCCGCGGGCGACGCTGGCCAGCACTTCCTCGGGATCGTCGGCCATTTTCGCAAGGCTCAGGGGAAAGCAGAGGGCATCGGCATCGAGCCAGCGCACCTCGACGATCTGCTCGCCAGTCAGTTTATCCTCGATGTCGACCGGGTCGGCGGCGAGGCGCACGGCCTGGCGGCGGGACGGGTCCGGGGCTTCCTCCAGGGTGCCACCGGGGCGATGGATTTCTTCGAGGATCAGCACATCGCCGGCCTTCAGGGCAAAGTCGGCGAAGGTGCCGTCGCCTCGCCGCGGCTTCTTGAAGAAAGCCCGCGTCGCGCCCGCGGGCAGGCAGCAGTCCTCCTCGCCCCAGGTGTGAAACCGCATGGCGTTGCGGCTCTCTCGCAACTGCGAGACGGCCTCCATGGTTTCGAAGACCAGGGCGCCGCGATTGAGCGCCTCACGGAAGAGAGCGGGGTCCGGCGGAAAGGCCGGATCGAGGCCGACGTCGGTCAGGATCCGGGTCCCGGCCGGCAGCAGTGGCCGCTGCTCGGGCGGCAGCGCGGCCTCATCGACGTCGCCGACGCAGGTGAGGACGAGCCAGGTGCGGGCGTTGCAGCCCTCGTGCAGGTGGTAGTCGAGCAGGCGGGCGTGGCGGCGCACCGAACGCCGCAGCCGGGCGAGACTGAGGTAGGCTTCGGTGGCAACGGCGTCCTGATGATAGCTGAGCCGGTCGGCGGCGGAGGCCAGGACCTCGACGATCGCCACGCCGAAATCCGCCGGATTGCGCTCGATCCAGTCGGGAATCGTCGTCGCCAGGCGGTCGAGCATCAGCCGCCGGAAGCTCTCGTAATCCTTGGCCAGGTAATCGAGCTGCGGCGCCGGCAGATCGGCCGGCTCGCAGGTTTCCTCGCTGCGGCAGTCCCCATCGGCGAGGCAGTCGATCTTGAACGACAAGGTGACCTCGGCGAGGATCACGTCGATGTGGGGCGGCGGCGCCGGGTCGTCGGGGCCGCTGACGACGCGCAGCACGTATGGCGAGAAGTCGCCCCAGCGGTCGAGGCGGACCCGCAGGGTGCGATCGGCGGCGGCACCGGGGGGCCGCTCGTCCTGCTCCGCGGCGGGCAGATCGGAGACCCGGTCCACGGCGGTGACCCGGATGCCGGTGATCCGCTCGCCGCCGTCGATGACGATGTTGGCGGCGGTCAGGGCGCCGACCCCGTCGGGCTTGAGGAACACCACGAACAGCAGCCGCTGCCGGTCGGCCTCGCTGGACGCCTCGCGGTCGAGGACCTCCAGGTAGTCGATGCCGTTCAGCTGCAGGCCACCGATGTCCACGTCCGCGGTCTGGACGTCCTGGCGGCGTCGCGGAGTTCCGCATCGGTACTGGGTGCGCATGGTCAGAACTCCCGCTCGAACGAAGCGAGCCGGCGCTCTTCGGTGCGCATCAGCCGGTAGCGGACGTCGATCTTCAGCTGCGCCTCGTCACTGACCACCTCGACCGCTTCCACCTGAATGAGGTCGGCGAGCCAGCGCTGCAGGGCGCCCTGGACCAGCAACTGGGTCGCCGCGGCGAGTTGCGGGGAGTTGCCGGCGAACACCAGCTGCTTCAGTCCGCAGCCGAACTCGGGCCGGTTCACCCGTTCCCCAGGCTCGGTGAACAGCACCTGCTCGATCAGATCGCGGATGTGCCGTTCGGCACCGGTGGTGGCGGTCCGGCCGTCGGGGCCGATGCGATAGGGAAAGGCCGACTGGCGGGTCATGGCCGGGTCCTCACACCCCCTGCACTTTGACCTGGGTGGAGGAGACGATGACGCTGCCCTGAGGGATCTGCTCGGCGCTCTGGCAGATCCCGACGCTCGCCTTCAGCACCGCCGGCTGGCCACCGATCAGCACCTTGGTGGCGGGGACGAAGGTCACCGACACGCACGGCTGCGGCTTTCCGGTCGGCACTGTAAAGGCGCAGCCGGCGATGAGGAACTGATCGCCCACCGTCGCCAGCGGCTGGCCGCCGCCCAGCACCTTGACGCTCGCCGGCACGATTTGCAGCGTTCCGCCGTGGGGACAGGTGGCGCCGGCGCCGACGTTCAGCAGGAAATCACCCAAAGCTGCCCCTCCCTTCGCTTCCGCTCACGGCAGCACCTTCAGCGCGCCGTTGTTGATGTCGACCCCGGCGGGCTGGAGCTTGATCGAGGCCGTCCCGGCGGTGATCGCAATGCCCTCCGCCGAGATCTCGATCGTCGCCGCAATCGCCACCGCCGGCGACCCGACCTCGATGCTCAGGCCACCAGCGCCCGGCAGGTCGTTGAGGGTGAGGCTGATCGCATCGGTTTTCAGGACCTTCTGGGCGATCTGGGTGGGACCCGGCGCCGCCCCGGCCGGGGAGTCGCCGACCCCCCAGAAGCACCCGGCGAGGATCGGATAGTCCGGATCACCGCCCTCGAACTCGACCCAGACGTTGGCGCCGACCGGTGGCACCAGGAACAGGCCCACCCCGGGCCCGGCATAAGGCGAGCAGGGCATCGCCCAGGCAGAGGTGGTCTCGCCCAGGACCGCCGGGACCCGCACCTGCACCCGCCCGAGGCCCTGCGGGTCCAGGTTGTTCTCCACCGTGCCGCGGTACTTGCCGTAGTAGTGTCCACTGGTGTCGGGCATGGCCGGCTCCTCAGACCACCCGAACGATCGGTGATTTCGGCAGGCTCTCCCCGCGGCTGAGCGTGAAGTCCTGGGTGTAGCTGCCGCTGCGGATGGTGTGGGTGACCCGGCGCACCCGGTAGGTGCCGTTGTGCTGGAGGCCGGCGCCGCGCAGGTCGACCTCGGCGCGGGCCCGGAGCACACCGTTGTAGCGGAGCGTGTCGAGGGTGCCGGAGACGGTGAAGGAATCGTCGGTCGAGCGGTCGAACCGGCCCTGGGCGCGGCCGAACGCCTGGGCGATGTTCAGGCCGCTGGTGTTCATCGGCCGGGAGCGCAGGTTGCCGGAATGACGGACGTAGTCGGGCAGCGCGCCGAGCGGCGGCCGGGTCGAGGCGACCGTTATCACCGGCACGATCTGACCGGTTATCCGGTCCATGACATAGGCCTCGACGGTCTCCGGCGCCTGGCCGTCGTTGCCGAGCTGGATGGCGGTGACGTTGCTCTCGCTGCCGAGCTTCACCGACAGCGCCTTCTGCGGCAGCCCCTGCGGGAGCGGCGGCCCCCAGTAGGCGGTGTTGGTCAGCGGCGCCGGCCCGGGGACGATGTAGAAGACGTAGCCGTAGCGCTCCGCCATCTGTTTGAGGAAGGCGTGGTCGTTCTTGAGCTGGAGCGGGGTGCGGTCGACCGGCAGCGGCGGGTCGATCACCGGCGGCGGGATCACCACCGGGATCAGGCCGTACTGGGGATAGCTGGCGATGATCTTGGCGGCGATGACCGTTTCGTCCTGGGCGGGGTGGGCCACCGCCGGGCCGGAGCGTTCGAGGGCGAGGGTGATGTCATGGCCGGTGAGGACGATCCGGCCGGCGCCCGGCTCGTCTCCGGGGATGACGTCGCGGCGGGTGACGAGGCCGTCGATCAGCACCTGCGGCACCACGTCGAAGGTGATCACCACCACCACACGGCTGTTGACGGCGATCGCCGGGTTGGCGAGCAACGGGTCTTCCACCAGGTCGAAGGGCCCCGAACGGCCGGCGGTGAAGGTCACCCGGAAGCCGGAGCGCTCCCGGTCGCTGTGCACCACCTCCACCTCCGAAAGCGCCTCCATCACCGGCAACGGCGCCGGCACCGCCACCGGGTCGGGTCCGATCAGCAGGGTGAGATGCACGCCGAGCAGGTTCATGGCGCACCCGGCGATGGCGACCTGCAGGCGCTCATGGCTGCGGAATCCTGAGCTTGCGGCCGATGTCGGCGGTCAGGTCCTGCGGGTCCATGGCGCGGTTGGCATCGGCGATCCGCCAGAACAGCCGCGGATCGCCAAGGGTGCGGTAGGCGATCAGGTCGAGGCGGTCGGAGTCGGTCACCCGCACCGTCATCATCTCGCCGAGCGTCGCCGGATCCGGCAGGAACCGGCGGGCGACGTAGGCGGTCTCGCGGCCGTCCGGCGCGGTGAGTTTGAGCACCGGCAGGTTGGCGTAGCGGCTGGTCTGGTCGAACATCGCGCTATCCCGCCTGGGTCCCGGCGCTGCCGCTGACGCTGAGGCTGGCATCCAGGTTGACCGTGCTGGTGCCGGCGCTGGCGACATTGGCGTCCAGGTTGGCGATGCTGCCGATCACCGCCATGCCCTCCTTGATCGCTTGGTGGACCAGGAACAGCGCGTAGCCGGGGTGGGCGACCGGCAGGTCGTTGTAGCTGAGCACCCGCAGGCCGAGCGACGCCTTGGCCCGGATCGGATTGAGCCGGGCGTCGTGGGCTTCCTCGGTGATGCTCAGCTTGGTGAGCTTGACCGGCAGCACCCGCTTGAGGCCGTAGACGAACAGGGTGAGCGGCGCGACCGGCGGGATCACCTCCATGGTCCCGGCGGCGAGCAGCACGGTGTTGGCCACGACCAGCGCCGTCTTCGGGTAGATCAGCATTTCCAGGGCGGCGAGCTGGGGGGCGATCCCGGTGCTGACGGCGACCGGCTCGGCCCGCTCCAGCTGGTCGACGGCGTCGATCATCACCTCGGCATCGATGGTCTCGACGGGCGCGCCGCCGAGCCGCAGTGCTTCGGTCTTATCGCCGCTTTCCCCGGAGAACTGCGGCTCGAGCGAGCGGGTGAGGCTTTCGGGGTTGTATTGAAAGACGATGACGCTGGCGAGCGGATTGAAGATGTCGATGCCGACAATCGCGCCTTTCAGCACCTGCGGGGAGCGGGGGAAAGTGGTCATCGTCTCGTTCTCCAGTCGCGCCTTGTCGCGTTTACATGATCTGCGAGTTCAACCGCAGACACAGACATCATAGAGGCTCCACGCCGGCTTGCTGAGCACAGGTGACTTCGTCTCGGCCGCCGACAGGGAGAACAGCCTCTGACGGAAGGATTGGGGAACGTCCGATGGCTTGCTGTCGGCGCCCATCGCGAAACCGACCTTGACGATGTGCAGCCACGGTCTGCCGTCGCGCTCGACCACGCGGACGTTGGCGAAGGCAGCGTTGGTGCCGCAGCGGTCACGCCCGACGGTGCGGCACCGGCGGGACGGAGGGCGCACACCCTCATTGCTCACCTCCGCCCGCCGGCCCGGGGGGAGCGCCGCTGCCCGTCGGCCCCGCGGATCCGCCGCCGGACGAGCCCCTGGGCGTGAGGATTTTGCACGATGCCATGAAGAAGCCGCGGAACCTGAGGTTCCTCTTTTCCGATTCCTCGATGTCGAGCGCCGCGCGCTTGAAGAATTTGGTGAGGAACTCGCTTTCGTTGCCATTCTTGTCGACGAAGGGCCCGGACTTGAAATGCAGCCGCCAGCCGGTGTCGGTCTTTGTCATCGTCATCGTCGAGAAACCGGCATGGGTGCCACAGCTCTCGCCGAGGACGACCGCCATTTCGGGCTTGCCCTTCTTGACACGTTCGAACCAGCCCTTGGTCAGGCGGACCTCCCAAACGCTCTCCTCCGGCAGCGGGTTGTCCGCGGCGATCTTCATCAGGTCTTCGAGGCGATGGCGTTGTCCCGGAGACGTCGGCCCGCCCTTGCCCGGCGGCACCTTGGTGGCACCGAGGGCGAACAGCAGGGCGTGGGCGTCGAACTTCGCCGCCGGCTTGCCCTCCTCCGCCGGCTTCGGTTTGACCGCTTCGAACTTCGCGCGCAGTTCCTCCGGTGATAGCCCCGATTCCTTGATCGCCGTGATCAGTTCCTGCGCTTCCTTCGGCGTCAGCGGGCCGCCGCCGGTGCCGGAGATCGCGCGGGAGATGTCGCTCTCCAGCATCTTGCGGTTGTCTTTCTCCCACTTGCCGCGGCGGCGGAGGAATTCAGCATCGCCGATCAACCCTTCGGCCATTGCATTCTCGGTGTCGAACGGCTGCGGCTTGCACGCCTTCAGCGCCTCGCCGCCGGCCTCCTCGCCGAGCAGGGTGTCGAGTTCGGCGGCGGTGATCGCCGACCACATCCATTCGCGGTACTTGTCGCCCGCGAACTCGTCGACGATCTTGCGGATCGTCGGGCTCTGGATGATCTTTTCGTGGAACCACTTGGTGTCGGCGATCAGGTCGAGGGCGACCTCGATCCCGACCTGCGCCACCAGCCCCCACAGGCAGCCGAGCGCCGGTGGCGACAGGCACGCCGCCGCCTGGACCGCCAATTGGATCGCACCCTTCAGAGCGGTGGCGACACTGGTCCAGCGGGAGACCTCCTTCCACGTCTCGACGAGGCTTTCCAGCTCGTCGAAGTCTTTGATCTTGTTCTCGATCTCGGTCGTCAGTTCGGCGTAGGCGAGCTCCAGGGCGCAGACCTGGTCCTTCACCGCCGCGCTCGCCTCATCGGTCAGCCGCTTCGTCACTGCAGCGATGAGGGCGTTGGCGCAGTCGGCGAAGATGCGGAAGCTGGCGTCGAGGAACGCCCGCATCCCCTTGCCCAGCGCCTTGAACACCAGGCGGCCGAACTTGGCGACGAAGCCCTTGGCGAAGCCGAGGGTGCCGAGCCTCTTGGTGCTCGCCTTGATCTTCTTGAACTTGCCGCGCAGGGTTTCGAACTTCTCGGCGATCTTGTCGAAGGTGGTGCCGAGCGCGAAGCGGATCTTCGCGAACAGGCGGCCAAAGCCGCTGGTCCAGAAGCGCACCCGCTTCAGCGCCTTGACGTCGGCCGGGCGGGTGAATGCCGCTTCGCTCTCCGGCAGGGTCAGGTGAAGCTGCGACTTCAACTTCTCGTCGGTCTCCACCTTCTGCTTCAGATGCTTGTGCGGCTTGGTCCGCAGCGCCTTGCGCACCGGGGCGCGCCAGCTGTTGTACTTGCGGAACCAAGCCTCCTGCTGCCCCTTGCGCTTGGCCGAGAGGTCGCGCGTGCGCGCCCGCTGCACCGGCGCCCGCCGACTGCCGACCCGCAGCGGCGCAATCGGCGGCAGTTCCGGGGCCACGGCGCCGGGCCGCAGCTTGGTGCCGACGGTGTTCGTGATCGTCGGGTTCTTGCTCTTCAGTCTGTCGATCAACGGCTCCAGCTTCTTATTCTGCTTGTCGTAGAAATCCGCCGCGATCGGCTCAGAGAGATCAGTGCCAACGGGAAAATAAACGTAGAGTCCTTGCAGACCGCCCTCGCCCTGGGCGACGTAGTAGCGAAGATCGCCCCCGCTGTTGAAGATGCCCTCGGGCGCCGTTGCCTTTTTCTTCTTGTTCTCCGCAGGAAACGTGCCGGTCTGGTGCAGGCCGACATAGTCGATTGCCGTCGGGATCGTCAGGTCGGTGAGGTCCTCGCCCGGCCGCACGGTGCCGAGGTTCGGATCGACGTGGGCGGCGGCCTTGGCGGTAAAATCCGGGAACCCCAGTTTGTAGTTCTCGACCTGGAGAAGGCCGCCGGCGAGCGGTCCGGCGCCCAACGGCTTGAGGTCGGCGACCTTGAACCAAGTCGGGAACTTGCCGGCGAGGCCGCCGCGCCCGCGCTGCGGCGAGAAGGTGACGGTGCCGGCGCTGTGCGTCCGCCGTGCCGGATTGGTGAGGGGATTGGCGGCGGGGCCGAAGGTGGCGCGCAGGCCATAGATCGGCGGATCGACGTCGCGGCCGGCGTTGTCCTTGTTGCGGCAGATGCCGCGGATCTTCGAGACTTTGCCGCCTTCGGCCTTGTACATGTCGGCGAAGCCGAGGGCGTTGTAGGCGCGGTTGTTGCGGGTCGCCCCCGGGATTGCCGCCTCGGTGATCAAGGAGGTGTTCGCCGCCTCCATCCGCCGCTCGACTTCCTGGTGGACGAAGATGCCGCGCAGGCCGCCGACGGGGCCGGTGTAGTCCTTGCTCTCGTCGTCGGCGCCGAGGCTCTCGCGCACGTCGCAGGTCTGCCGCTGCACCGTCACCGCGCTGCGCCGGGCCACCGCACCGTGGCCGCCGCTCTGCTGCACCACGTGGGTAAGTTCGTGCGCGAGCAGGCGGTCGCCGCCGCGGGTCCCGGGGCGGTAACGGCCGGGTGCAAAATAGATGTCGCGGCCGTTGGTAAAGGCGTACGCACGCATGGCGTCGGTCAGCGCCGCCGCCTCGCCATCGTGGTGGACCCGTACCGAGGCGAAATCGTAGGCGAAGCGGTCGTTCATGAACGCCAGCGTCGGCTGCGGCAGCGGCGCGCCCTGGCCGCGCCGGGAGGCGAGACGCCGCGATAGTGCCGCCATGTCGCGCGGCTTTTCCGTCGCCACAGCCTGGCACTCGACGTCGTCGTCGAGTTCCGGGTCGTGCTCTTCCGGCGCTTCCCCGCTGCCTTCGCCGTCCTCGTCGCGCTGGACGAGCGCGCTGGACCGGGCCGTCTGCGGCCGGCCGTCGGCGTCGCGGCCCGTCGCGGCGGCGTCGCCGTCGGGCCCCCAGGTGCCCATCACCACGTCGGCGACGGTATCGGCCTGGCGCTCGTAGGGATCGCCCGGTGCGCCGACCCACAGCTTCGCGGCCGGCGCCGGCCCCGATGCCGCCCGGCGCTGCAACAGGTTTTCGTCGGCGTCCTCGTCCGTCGCCGCCGCCGTTTCCGCTTGGCGCTGCGCCATCGCCTCGTCGTCATCGCAGGCGGCACACGCCCGCTGCGGCGTCGCTGCTGCTGCGTCCTCGGCGTCCTCTTCTGCGCCACAGCCGGGGCAGGCCCGGCGGAGCACGGCGGCCGGATCGGCACTGACCGGCCCCGCCGGCTCCGGCATCCGCATCACCCGGTCGGCGACGGCGTCCGCCTCCTGCTCAAAGCGGTCGCCGGCCGGACCGACCCGCATGCGGGCCTGCACCGGCGTCGCCTCCTCGTCTTCCGCTGCGGCCTGCGCCTGAAGCTCTTCCTCTTCTTCCCCAGCCTGAGCCTGGACTTCGTCCTCTTCGTCTTCCCCCTGAGCCTGGGCCTGGACCTCTTCCTCCTCGTCCATCGCCCGGGTCTGGATTTGTTCTTCGTTCGCCATCGGCTGGGCTTGCACCCTGGGTGGTTCGGCCAGACCCGCGC
>CAYVUM010000051.1:0-25043 GCA_964454795.1 uncultured Rhodospirillaceae bacterium | reverse complement strand
CGCCACCGCAGCCACACGACCTCGACCCGCCATGCCTCTCCTCCACAAAATGTGGTGGCAACAATACAGGAAATTTCGAGAGCAGGACACTAGCCGGGGAAATCCACGCCCTGGGCCAGTGGCAAAGCCTCGGAGACGTTGATGGTGTTGGTGGCCCGGCGCATGTAGGCCTTCCAGGCATCGGAGCCGGATTCCCGCCCGCCGCCCGTGTCTTTCTCGCCGCCAAACGCGCCGCCGATCTCCGCCCCGCTGGGCCCGATGTTGACGTTGACAAGGCCGCAGTCGCTGCCCGCCGCCGACAGGAACTGCTCTGCCTCGCCCAGGTCGCGGGTAAAGATGCTCGAGGCCAGCCCCTGCGGGACATCGTTGTGCAGGGCGATTGCCTCCTCCAGAGTCCGGCAGGGCAGCACATAGAGAATCGGCGCGAAGGTCTCCTCCCGCACCATCGGCGTCTGCGACGGCATTTCCACCAGCGCCGGCCGAACGTACCACGCCCCGGGGAGGTCGACCTCATGACGCCGCTCGCCTCCGAAGACGTTGCCCCCGGCCTCGATTGCCGTGGCCAACACGTCCTGCATTCTGTGAAAGGCCGCTTCGTCGATCAGCGGCCCCACGTGGGTCGACGGATTGCGGGGATCGCCAACGCGGAGGGCCGCGTAGGCGGCCTTAAGCCGGCGAACCGTCTCGCCATAGAGGTCCTCATGAACGATCAGCCGCCGCAAGGTCGTGCAGCGCTGCCCGGCGGTGCCGACGGCTGCGAATACGATGGCGCGGATGGCAAGGTCGAGATTAGCGCTCGGCATCACCACGGCGGCGTTGTTGCCGCCCAGTTCGAGCAGCAGGCGGCCGAACCGGCCGGCGACCAGGGGCGCGATCGCACGGCCCATACGGCAACTTCCGGTCGCACTGATCAGCCGCAGCGCAGGCGATCGGGCAAGCCGTTCGCCCAGGTCCGCGCCGCCGATCAGCACCGATGACAGCCCCTCGGGCGCATCGCTGCCGAACCCGGCGCGCACCCGCTCGAACAGGGCCGCGCAGGCAAGCGCGGTCAGCGGCGTCCGCTCCGAGGGCTTCCAAACCACCGGGTCGCCGCACACCAGGGCAATCGCAAAATTCCAGGACCACACGGCCACGGGAAAATTGAACGCCGTGATCACGCCAACGGTCCCGAGCGGATGCCAAGTCTCCATCATCCGGTGGCCCGGCCGCTCACAGGCAATCGTCAGGCCATAAAGCTGTCGCGACAGGCCGACGGCGAAGTCGCAGACGTCGATCATCTCCTGCACCTCCCCCCGGGATTCGCTCAGGATCTTGCCGGTTTCGGCCGTGACAAGCGCCGCCAGGGGCTCCTTTGCCGCGCGCAGTTCGCAACCGAAACGGCGGATCAGCTCGCCACGACGGGGCGCCGGGACCATCCGCCACGTCCGGAATGCCGCCGCCGCGGCGCTGATTGCCCGATCGGCCGCCGCTTCGTCGTCCACCGGCACGCTGGCAAGCTCGCCGCCGTCGATCGGCGAGCGGACCACCAGATCACCGTCCCGGAAGTCGGCATGAAGGCCGAAAGTGTCCATCAACGCTGCGATAGTCATGGCGAATTGCATCCTGTTCGGCGGCAGAGAAGGCTGAAGGACGGGTTGCTGTCGCGCGTCCCGGTGACATGTATTCGATTTTTCGACAATATTGCCAGTACCATCGAACGGAAGTCGGTCCCTGGTCGGGGCTGAACGCGCCGGCCCCGCGGTTCGATCCGCTTCCCGGTTGACCGGTCAGCGGAGGCAACGCAGAGTGCCGCGGGAGCATGGAGGGGGGCTTTATCGCCACGGCCCTGCTCCGCCGGGGGAGGAGGCCCGAACCGATCATGACCACGCGCCTGTTTCTGGTGCGCCACGGCGCGACGACCCTTTCGGCGGAGGATCGCTTCGCCGGCGCCACCAATGTGGACCTGTCGGATGAGGGACGCCGGCAGGCGAGCGGCCTCGCCGAACGCTTGGCCGATCAGCCGATCGCAGAGGTCTATTCGAGCCCGATGAAGCGGACAATCGAGACGGCGTCGATCCTCGCTGCGCCTCACGGCCGGCAGCCGCAGCTTCGCGACGGCCTCCGGGAAATCAGTCATGGCCGCTGGGAGGGCATGACCCGCAGCGAGGTGGAATCCCGCTTCGCGGGCGAGTACGCCGAGTGGGAAGCCGATCCGTTCACGTTCGCGCCGGAAGGGGGAGAGTCCGGGGTCAACGTCCTCGCCCGGGCGCTGCCGGTGGTCCGCGAGATCATCATCGCCCATCGCGACGAAACCGTTCTCGTCGTCTCGCATAAGGCGACGATCCGGTTGGTCCTGGCGAGCCTGCTCGGGTTTGATGCGCGCGGCTATCGCGATCGCCTCGACCAGCATCCGTGCTGCCTTAACATTCTGGATTTCAAGGATACATGGCGGGCGCGCCTGATGCTGTTCAACGACGTATCCCACTACGAGGGTGTCCCGGAAATCATTCTGAAGGGACATCTTTCCAAGTGGTGGGATATGGGCAGCGCTGTCGAGTGAAATGTTAAAAGATCAATCAACGCTTTCGAATTCCTTGAAAATTCAGTTGATTAGTTTGCCCGACTGGACCTCGGGGTGAGCAACAGGCGCCAAGTGACGGCAAACGGGCTTGGCTGTTAGTGTCACGTAGCTTTCCCTTGACTCTGAAAAGGCCATCGCAACTACTGGTCACCAGGATACGTGGTCTCAGGCCAACCTCCTGGTCCCAGTCAGGCGCGGTTCCGGATTGGCGAGGAGACGGTTCGAGCCCCCTGTCCGGAGCGAGCGGTGACGGCGGGCGCAGTCCTGCCGTCACCACGGTGCTGTCACTACGGTGGGAGTTAGCGGCAGATGGCCACCGGAACCGTGAAGTGGTTCAACGTCACCAAGGGGTACGGGTTCATCCGCCCCGATGATGACGGCAAGGACGCCTTCGTCCACATCACCGAAGTCCAGCGATCGGGTCTGAGCGGCCTGACAGAAGGACAGCGGATCAGCTTCACCCTGAAGAAGGAAGCCCGCGGCAACAAAGCCGTCGACCTGATCCCGGCCGACTGAGCCGGTCCCGCCCGGTGTCGCGCGCCGCCACCGGGATGACCGAAAGCCGCCGCCGTCGGGGACAGCAAGCGCCGCTTGCCTCGGAACGTCTCTGAGCCGGCGTCGAAGGCCGCCCGGTCGGACCCGACGGGTCGCCGGCCGGCGCACTCCGTTGTTTCTCCCCGGTTGGGGCGCGATCGCGCCGCCGGTTCAGGCAGAGGGACCATCGCCGAGCGGCCACCGCGCCCCTGAGCCATCAGGATCGAGCGATCCAAACCCTGTCCCGTCATGCCTTGGGGTTGCCCCCGGCATCTGGAAGTCCGAGCGATTTCGGGGATGTGGACGGCCCTGGGTCGACCCCGGCACTGACGGATTGAAACAAGCCGGCCAAGCCTCCGGGGCCGATCGGATGCCTTCAAAGAACCAGCGAGACATGGATGAGGCTCGGATCGTCCTCGTTGATTTTCAGCTTGAATCCGAACAGCTCGCACACCTTGAGCATCGGCTTGTTATCGCGGAGCACTTCGCCGAAAATCTCCTTGAGCCCGCGCTTGCGGCCATACTCGATGATCCGCTGCATCAGCATCGGCCCGAGGCCCTGACCCGCCATGTCACTGCGCACAGTGATCGCGTACTCGGCGCGTTCGCCGTTGGGATCGGCGCTGATCCGCACCCCGGCGAAGATTTCTGAGCGGCCGGGTGGCCCCGGCTCGGCGAGCATCAGGGCCATCTCCCGGTCATAGTCGATCTGGGTCATTCGCGCGGCGGCGGCGTGGGTCAGCCCGGCTGTTGGTGCAAAGAACCGCTTGCGGATGTCCTCCGGGGTCATCTTGGCAAACATCCGTTGCAGGGCCGGCTCGTCCTCGGGCCGCACCGGGCGGAGGATCATCACCCGCCCGTCGGGCAGGGTCAGCGTTTCCTCAAGTTCCGAGGGATAGGGGCGGATCGCCAGACGCTGCGGCCCGGCCGCGATCGTCCGCCGGACCCGCACCCGCGCATCCAGAGCCATCACCCCGTACTCGTCGGCGAGCAGCGGATTGATGTCCAGCTCGAAGATCTCGGCGAAATCGATCACCAGCTGCGAGACCCGGATCAGGGTCACGGCGACCTCATCGAGCGCCACTGCCGGCCGGCCGCGGAACCCCTCGAGCAGTTCAAAGATGCGGGTCCGGGACATCACGTCGCGGGCGAGGCGCATGTTGAGCGGAGGCAGGGCCAGCGCGGTATCCCCAACAATTTCCACGGCCGTGCCGCCCTGGCCAAACAGGATAATCGGGCCGAACTGGGCGTCCTCAATCACCCCGACGATCAGCTCGAAGGCGCCCGGCCGCTCCACCATCGGCTGAACCGTGAAGCCGTCGATCCGCGCCTCGGGATGGCGGGCGGCGACGTTGGCGAGCATGGTTTCAGCCGCCTGGTGCACAGCCGCCGGCGAGCGCAGCTCGAGCGCGACCCCGCCCACGTCCGATTTGTGGGTGATGTCCCGGGAGAGGATCTTGATCGCCACCGGCACCGCCAGCCGGGCGGCGGTGGCGGCGGCCGACGACGGGTCGGCGGCGATATGGGTCGGAACCGCAGGAATGGCGTAGGCGCCGAGGACCTCCTTGGCCTCCCATTCGGTCAGCCATTCCCGCGTCTCGCCAAGCGCCAGGTCGATGATCTCACGCACCCGCTTGCGATCGGGCGTGAAGTCGGTCGGCTCGGATGCCGGCGTCTCCATCAGCGCTTCCTGGTTGCGCCGGTAAATCACCATGTCCATGAACGCTCGGACCGCGCGCTCGGGGGTGTAGTAGGTGGGGATGCGGTTCTGAGCAAACAGCTGCCGGGCTTCGCGCGGCGCGTCGTCGCCGAGCCAGCTGGTCAGCACGCAGGCTCTGGTCTTTCCGACGGTATCGATCACGGCCTGCGCCGCCTCCGTCCCCGACGCCACGGCGACCGGACAGTGGAGGACCAGGACGGCATCGACACCCCTGTCCTTGAGCAGGATTTCCAGCGATTTCGAATACCGGTCGGGACCGGCATCGCCGATGATGTCCACCGGGTTACCGTGCGACCAGATCGCCGGCAGGACGTCATTGAGGGCAGCGATCGTCTCGGCCGACAGGTCGGCGAGATGACCGCCGAAGTCGCTCAAGGAATCGCAGGCCATCACCCCGACGCCGCCGCCGTTGGACAGGATCGCCAGCCGGTCACCCCGCGGCGTCCGGCCCATGCCGAGCGTTTCGACCGATCCGAACAGCCCGCCAAGGTCGAGCACCCTCAGCATCCCGGCGCGGCGAAACGCCGCATCGTAGACCGCATCCATGCCGGCCAGTGCCCCGGTGTGCGAGGAGGCCGCCTTCGCGCCGGCGGCGGTTCGCCCCGACTTGACGACGATGACCGGCTTCAGGCGCGCCGCCGCCCGGGCCGCCGACATGAATTTCCGGGCATGGGTGATCGCCTCGATGTAAAGGAGAATACCCCGGACGTTGGCGTCGCCGGCGAGGTAGTCGAGCATGTCGCCGAAATCCACGTCGGACATATCGCCGAGCGAGACGAAATGGGAAAAGCCGATCCCCCGTGCCGTCGCCCAGTCCAGCACCGAGGTGACCACCGCGCCCGACTGGGCAACAAAGGCCAGGTGGCCGGGCTTCGGCGTGCGGTGGGCGAAGCTCGCGTTCAGGCCCATCCCGGGAACGATGATGCCGAGGCAGTTCGGCCCGACGATTCGCAGGATGTGCGGCCGGGCGGCGTCCAGCATCGCCTGCATCCGCTGCTGCCCTTCAGCATCGCCGCCTTCCCCGAAGCCGGCGGTGATCACAACCGCCGCCTTGGTCCCGCGCTCACCGAGGGAGGCGATCAGTCCCGGCACCGTATCTGGCGGCGTGGCGATCACCGCCAAGTCGGGGGTCACCGGCAGCGAGGCCGCGTCCGCATAGGTCAAGACCCCTTCGATGGCTTTCTGGTTCGGATTGACCGGCATCACCGGGCCGTCGAAGCCCGAGTTGAACAGATTATGGGCCAGCACCGCGCCCACCGATCCGGGCTGTTTGCGGGCACCGATCAACGCCACCGACGCGGGCTTGAACAACAGGTCAAGATTGCGGATGGTCATCACCCCGCCTCCCTGTTTCGCAAGTGCGAAAAGCATAGCCCATAAACTTTGCAGGACGGAAGCGCCGGGGTGACACTTTGGGACGAAGCACGTGCCGGCCTGGCCGGACTTCCCGGCGGCGGGCTGAACATCACCTGGGAGGCGGTCGATCGCCACGTCCGTGACGGAGCGGGCAAGCGGATCGCCTTCCACTTCGTCGCCGCGTCGGGCGCCGTTGAGAGCCTCAGCTACGCGGACCTGGCCGAACGGACCCGGCGGCTGGCCGGGGGCCTGCGGTTGCTGGGCGTGGGGCCGGGCGAGCGGGTGTTCACCCTGCTCGGTCGGGTCCCCGCCACCTATCTCACGGCGCTGGCGGCGCTCCGCCTCGGCGCGGAGGTCTCGGCCCTGTTCACCGCCTTCGGGCCGGAGCCGCTGAAAATCCGGCTCGGCCTCGGCCGTGCGCACGTGCTGATCACCACCGCAGCGCTGTACCGCCGCTCGGTCGCGCCGATCCGCAATGACCTGCCCGACCTGCGTCACGTGGTGCTGATCGACGACGCCGGCGGGCAGCGGGATGTGACGGTCCCGTTTGCGCACCTCCAGAGCGCCGCGCCCCTGGCTGATCCGCCGGAAACCCGGCCGGAGACCCCGGCGCTAGTGCACTTCACCAGCGGCACGACCGGCATCCCCAAGGCGGCCCTGCATGTCCACGATGCCGTCGTCGCCCATGTGGCCACGGCCCGCTGCGCCCTCGGTCTCCGTCCCGGCGACGTGTTCTGGTGTACCGCCGATCCCGGCTGGGTCACCGGGATTTCCTACGGCTTGATCGCGCCGCTGGCCTGTGGAGCCACCGTGCTGGTCGATTCAGCCCCGTTCGAGGCACCCCGCTGGCTGGAGCTCCTTGCCCGGCACCACGTGAATGTCTGGTATACCGCGCCGACCGCGCTCCGCATGCTCCGCAGCGCCGGGACCGGTCTGACGGTCCGCCGACCGCTCCCTGAGCTTCGCCATATCGCCAGCGTCGGGGAGCCCCTGGACGCTGCGACGGCGGAGTACGGCGCAGCGGCGTTCGGTGTGCCGGTCCGGGATACCTGGTGGCAAACCGAAACCGGCGCGATCCTGATCGCCAATCTGCCTGGCGAGGACGTCCGGCCCGGGGCAATGGGCCGGCCGCTGCCGGATGTTTCCGCTGTCGTCGTCATGCGTCAGGAGGGACCCCGTCTGATCACCGTGCTCGACCGGCCGGACCTCACCGGTGAACTGGCGATCCGGACGCCGTGGCCCTCGATGTTCTGCAGTTACCTGGATGCGGAGGAACGCTACCGGGCCTGCTTTGCCGACGGCTGGTATCTGAGCGGCGACATGGTGCGCCGCGATGCCGACGGCTGGTTCCGGTTCGTCGGCCGCGGTGACGACGTGATCAAGACCGCCGGTCATCTGGTCGGCCCCTTTGAGATCGAGCAGGTGCTGCTCGGTCATCCGGCCGTGGCCGAGGTCGCCGTGATCGGCTTGCCCGATCCGGTCATCGGCGAGACCATCAAGGCGCTTGTGGTTCCGCGGCGCGGCCAACGCGGAGACGAGGCCCTGAAACGGGAATTGATCGCTCTGGCCCGGCGCCGGCTCGGTCCGGCAATCGCCCCGCGCGATCTGGCGTTCACGCCCGAACTCCCCCGGACGACGAGCGGCAAGGTCCTCCGCCGGCTGGTGCGGGAACGCGAGCTCGGGGCCGATGGCGGCGACCTGTCGACCCCGGACCGCGACCGTGGTTGAACCGTCCGGCGCCGCCACACGGACTCGTTGCTGCACTGCACAATTCCCTTGACTTCGCCCGCTCAGTTCTCAAAGTCGACAGTATGAGACCTGACGATCTGCGTTACCAAGTGCTGGCTGCGCTCTCGGATGTGGCGCCCGACGCCGACATCGCGAATATCGATCCGGCGGTCAGCTTCCACGACCAGTTCGGTATCGATTCGGTCGATTATCTGAACCTGATGCTGGCGCTTGAGCGGCATCTGGAACTGCGCATCCCCGAGGGAGACTACCCCAAGCTCTCCTCGCTGGATGGCTGCATGGCCTATCTTTCCGATCGGCTGGCTGCGGAACAGGCCAGCCCGGTCTGATCAGCGACGCCCCGAAAGCCCGGGACCCAGCTTGGCACGGCTTCTGGCGATTTGCACACCGGCCCTGGTTTGTGTAGCGTCCGCCGGTCTTCCATAGCCATCGGGAAGCCGCCATGGCCAGGACACGCGTCGGACTCCTGCTCGCCCTGCTGCTCGTCACCGCCACGACCCGGCTCCATGCTGCCGATGAGCAACTGGTCCGCCTGGGTGACTACGGACGGCTGGTTGCCGACCGGGTAATCGTGCACAAGGGCGACCGCCGGCTCGAGCTGGTGCGCAACGGCGATGTGATCCGAACCTACCCGATCGCCCTCGGCCGCAACCCCTTCGGTCCAAAGCGCCAGGCCGGTGACGGGCGCACCCCGGAAGGGCGTTACGTCCTGGACTGGCGCAACCCGAACAGCCGCTTCTACCGGTCGATCCATATTTCCTATCCGAACGAGCTGGACCGCGTGTGGGCCGAAAACCGCGGCGTGCCGGCCGGAGGAATGATCATGATCCATGGCACGCCCAACAACCCCCTCGTTGGCGACTACGGGCTGAAGGCCGATTGGACTGAGGGCTGCATTGCGGTCAGCAACGCAGCGATGGCCGAGATCTGGGTTGCCGTCGAGGACGGAACGACCATCGAGATTCGCCCCTGAGGACCGCCGGCCACACCCGCGCCGGCGAGATCCGGATTTGCGTCCCCGCAGCCCGCTGAGTTCGCTTGCTTCCGCCGGTGGCCCCGTCTAGGCTTCCGATACTGATCAGGCGCCGTCCCGTTCCTGAGGTCGCAGGCCGACCGGAGCGGCGGGGCTCGCGGAAAATCTTGGCCGGATCAGATGATTGGTCAGCTCACTCAGGGGAGAAGTACACCCATGCCACGTCGTTACACCGTCGCCGCGACTGTCATGCTGGCCGCTGTTGGCCTCGCGGGTTGCGCCTCACAGGGCGAGGTCGATCAGATCAAGTCGGAGGTCAATGCTCTGCGCAGCGACGTGAGCGCCATGCAGAACGACATGCGGGCCACCCGGGAGGCCGCGGTGCAGGCACAGCAGTCCGCCGAACGGGCCGCGCAGGCCGCCGAGCGCGCGGCCGCTGAAGCCCGCGCTGCGTCCGAACGATCGAACCGGATGTTCAATCAGTCTCTGCGCAAGTAGCCACCGCTCTCAGCCAGGTCCCGGCGGACGGGCGGCGGCTAATCAAGCACGAACTGCTTGAAGAGCAGGCCGCGCGTCCGTTCTGGTTGCAGTTCCGCATCGACCACGGCGATCAGATCGCTGCGCAGCCGCCGGGCCCCGGCGGTGCCGACCAGATCACTGCGGTGATAATCCCTCAGGATCGCGCGCATCGAGTCGAGAATGGCCGCTTCGCGTACCTGGATGTGCGGAACCGAATCGGCGCCCACCTCCAGCACCACGTCGAGCTTGATGTAATGGGGGCGGTGCGGGCCGGGCTGCAGGTCGGTCACCACGGTGGGCAGAGCATGGAACACGCTTCCTGCCGCCAATTCCACCGTTTCGCTGTCGCTTGATGCCGGTGAGCCGATGCCGAGCCCGGCGGCCGTGATGGCGGCCGCCAACAGGCCGAACGCGGTGATTGCCGCGCCCAGAAAGTCTGGTCTTTTCCGCCAGCGCGCAAACCGGCGACCGGGCGCCGCCCCGGCCCCGTCATCTTCTGTTTCGGGGATGTCAGCGTCGCCGTCGGACGGCACGTCTCCGGGCGGATCAGCCACGGGCGGGGCGAGGCTCTGATCGGCCGGCGGATCGCGATAATCGGAGGGGGACGTTTCCATGGCAAGCATCACCGGTTTCGGCCAAACCTATGGCCGGAAGGATTAAGCAGCGGTAAGCAAAAGCCATGGCCGGCACGATGTCATCGCCGCCGTGGTCAGCGTCTGTTAGACTTCTGGCCAGCAACCGGCGCTGGTCGGGCCGGAAATCGCGCGAGGGGAGAAAGAACATGATCCTCAACCCCACCCTGACCAGCGGCGTCCGGGCTGCAGCGCTTATTCTCGTCGTCCTGATCCTGAGCACCGGACCGGCCGCCCTCGCGGCGGAGCCGGTGAAGCTCCCGTCACCGACCCCGGCGATACCGCAGCCCGACCCGGCGGACCTCCGCGGCGGTCTCGCGGTGGAGTACTGGTTCGACCGCTTCGAGCACATCCGCGAACTGACCCGGTATCGGGCCGGCTGGGACGGCCAGCGGGGCGACCCCCTGCCGGTGCTCGACTATCAGGGTCAGGGCAACACCCTCGGCACCACGTCGTCGACCGACGTGGGTGCTCACATTACCGGTTTGATTCATCTCGACACGCCGGGACCCTACACTTTCGTCGTCACCTCCAACGACGGGGTTCGGGTCACCCTTGGCGGCGTGATGATCCACGAGGATCCGGAAATCCATCCTGATACGGACTCACCGCCGCTGGTCATGGAGGTCGCCACGCCCGGCTGGTATCCGCTCGACATCCTCTACTACCAGAAAAAGGGGTCCTCGGCGCTGAAGCTGTGGTGGCAGCCTCCCGGCGCCACGGGCCGCAGTATTGTCCCGGCGATTGCGCTGAAGCACGTGGCCGATCGAGCCGACTGATCCCTCCGGGCGGCACCGGTCACGAAAGCAGGGCAACGAACATCCGCACCGAGGTTGCGAACAGAAACAGGGCGAACGCCCGGCGCAGCCATACCGGATTGATTGCGTGGGCGATCCGTGCGCCGAGCGGGGCCGTGGCGATCGTCGCCGGGACGATGCAGGCGAAGCCGATCACGCTCACATAGCCGATCGAAAACGGCGGCAGGGCCGGGACGTCCGAGCCAGCGGCCATGAAGCCGATCGCCCCCGGCACCGCGATGATCAAGCCGATCGCTGACGCCGTCCCGACGGCGCGGCGGATCGAAAACCGGCAGAGCGTGAGGGCGGGCACGCTCAAGGATCCGCCGCCGATGCCCATCATCGCCGAGATCATGCCGATGACAAGGCCGATCGCCCACATCACCGGCCGCGGCAGCGGCCGCTCGCTCACCGAGACGCTCTCCGGATGGAACGTCATCCTGGCGGCGACGAGAAGGGCAACCACGGCGAAGACACCGGACAGCACATCGCCGACGACGGCCGACGCGAGGGCTGTGCCGAGAACCACCCCGAGCAGGACCAGCGGCCCCCAGGATTTCAACACCGGGACGTCGACGCTGCCGCGACGGTAATGGGAGCGGGCCGAGGAGATCGACGTGGGAATGATCACCGCCAGCGATGTCCCGACGGCCAGATGCATCCGCACCGCCTCGTCGACCCCGAGCAGGGTGAACACCTGGAACAGCACGGGGACGACGACGATCCCGCCGCCGACCCCGAGCAGCCCGGCGATCACCCCGGCGACAGCACCGGTGGCCAGCAGCACGGCGATAAATCCGACAAGTGAGGCCGGGTCGAGCCCGTCGAGCGCCACGCCCGGCCCCGTGCCGGGACAGCCTCAGGACGCCCGATCGCGGCTGATCCAGCCGCCGCCGAGGACCCGATCGCCGTCGTAGAACACACAGGCCTGGCCCGGGGCGACCGCACCCTGGGGCGCGGCCAGCTCCACCTCGGCGGTATTCCCGTCCCGCCCGAACACCGTCGCCGGCGCCGCCAGCTGGGTCGAGCGCAGCTTGACGGAGATCGCCCGGCCGGCATCGGTCAGAGGCTCATCGCCAAGCCAGTTGACCGCCCGCACCCACAGCCGCGTCCGTTCCAGCGCCGCGGCCGGACCGACAACGACCCGCCGGCTCTCCGGCTCCAGGCGGATCACGTAAAGCGGCCGGTCGGCGGCGATCCCGAGCCCGCGGCGCTGGCCCACCGTGAACCGGGCGACGCCGTCGTGGCGGCCGAGCACCCGGCCATCGATGTGAACAATGTCTCCCGGTTCGAACCGGCCCGGCCTCAGCTTCTCGAGCACGTCGGCATACCGCCCGGACGGAACGAAGCAGATATCCTGGCTGTCGGCCTTTCCGGAAACGGCCAGCCCGAGGCGCCGGGCCAGCGCCCGGGTCTGATCCTTGAGCAGGCCGCCGAGCGGAAACCGCAGCAACTCCAGTTGCCGGCGGGTCGTAGCGAACAGGAAGTAGCTCTGATCCCGCGCCGGATCGGCACCGGTGTGAAGCTCGGGACCGCGGTCCCCCCACTGCCAGCGGACGTAATGCCCGGTGGCAAGGACATCGGCATCCAGCTCCTGCGCCGTCTCGAGCAGGTCGGAAAATTTGACGGTCTGGTTGCAGAGGACGCAAGGGACCGGGGTCTCGCCGGCCAGATAGCTGTCGGCAAACGGCTCGATCACCCCCTCCCGGAACCGCCGCTCGTAATCGAGCACGTAGTGCGGAATGTCGAGGGCGGCAGCAACCCGGCGGGCATCGTGAATATCCTGGCCGGCACAGCACGACCCGGGACGGCCGACGGTGGCACCGTGGTCGTAGAGCTGCAGGGTGACCCCGACCACCTCATAGCCCTGCCCGGCAAGCAGCGCGGCCGTGGTGGAACTGTCGACACCACCGGACATGGCGACGACCACCCGGGTGCGGCGCGGCGGCTTGGCGAGGCCAAGGCTGTTCAGGGATGTTTCGGCCTGGGCATGCATCGTCGTTCGTTGCGGCTGGTCCCCACGCCGCCCGGTCAGAAGCCGTAGCGGGCGGCAAACAACAGGTTATGGGTCGCCAGCTCGCCGGTAAAGCTGTCGCCCGCGGCATCGCGCAGGCGCGGATCCAGGGTGAACGCAAACCGGTAGCCCACTTCGGCCGACCAGCGATCGGTGAACACGTAGGCGAGCCCGCCGCCGAACTGGAAGCCGAGCCGCCAATCGGTGTCGTCGGCGATCGCCAGCCCGTTTTCGGCCGTCCAGTCGTCGTAATTGACCCGGACCGCACCCGTGCCACCGATCACGTAGGGGCGCCAGGGGCTTCCCGTCGAAAAATCGTAACCGGCGTTTGCGAACAAGCCGAGCGTGGAAACGTCGCCGTCGGCCGGCTGCTGTCCACCGGGAAGGCCAAGATTGCCACTGTCCTGAACAAAGACCCGGTCCAGCGGAAACCGCTGATACCAGACCTGTCCCTCGATCCGAAAGCCGCTGGTCCAGGCGTACCCGGCGCTACCGGCGAACACGACGCCGTTGTTGTAATTACTGGAAATGTCGATGCTGCCGCGGTTGTCGGCGTCGTTGGCGATCACCAAGCCGACGGACGCCGCCACGTACCAGGGCCGCCCCAGCGGATAAGCGCCCTCTGCGGGTCCGGGAGCCGCAGCGGACACCCCGGCCGCGGGCCGGGCGGGCGCAGGTCGGCTTGGCGGCGCGCTCGCCGCCCCCGTCGACCACGGCCCCGGTGTCAGGGGATAGGGTTCGGACAGCATCCGGTCTATGGCGCTACCGCCGCTGCCGGCCCCCTGGGCGAGGGCCGCAGCGCTGGCCGCCACAGCCAGTGCCAGACTGAGAGCGCCCGCAGCCACGAGACCGCGACTGAACCGTCGGAATCCACCTGCTGCCCGTGTTCTCCCGATCGCCGTCGCCACCGCTTCCGCTCCCCGATCCGTCCATGGTGCCCGAACGGTATCACGTTCCGTTCAGGCCCCGGAAGTGGGAGCGGCGGTGTCGGCAAGAGCGCTTTCCCAGAAGGCCGCTTCGAGGCGGGTGGCATCCGCGAACACCCGGGCCAAGCCGGGAAGGCGGCCCGGGCCGCCGCGGCGGGCCATCAGCGTATCCAGATGGGTCGCATGGGCGGCGGCGACGGCCTGATAGCCGGGATCGGCGTAGGTGCGGATCCACTCGGCGTAGGGATTGCCCTCCCAACGGGTGGCGGGATCCGCGGCGAGCATCCGGCCGATCTCGCCATAGCCGCAAATGCACGGAGCGAGCGCGACAGCAAGGTCCAGTCCGTCGCCGGCGAGACCGCGTTCCAGGACATAGCGGGTGTAGGCCAGGGTCGCGTCCGCTTCCGGGCTCGCGGCCATATCCGCCTCGCCGAGGCCCCAGCCCTCGCAGTATGCGACATGCAGGCCGATCTCCCGGTCGACGATTGCATTGAGCCCCGCGGCGGCCTGGCGGATGTCCTCCAGGCTCTCGGCCTTGAACGCGGCGAGTCCGTAAGCCCGCGCAAACTGGACCAGAAACAGGTAATCCTGAATCAGGTAGCGGCGGAAAGCCGGCTCCGGCAGGTCGCCGGCGGCAAGCTGCCGCACGAAACGGTGGTCCACGTACGCGGCCCACGCCGGCCCGCACCCGGCCTTGAGATGTTGGTAGAGGGGTTCCGGGATTGTCGCGGCGTCCTCCGCCATCCCGTCAGCCGCCCAACATGTTGTTGGTGCCGGCGGGGAGCGTGACAGTAAGGCCGTCCAGGTCCTCGGTCATGCGGATCTGGCAGCCAAGCCGGGAGGTGGCGGTCAGCCCGAACGCCAGGTCGAGCATGTCCTCCTCCTCCTCGCTCGGCTCCGGAAGCCGCTCGCTCCAGTCAGGGTCGATAATGACGTGACACGTCGAGCATGCCATCGAGCCCTCACAGGCCCCTTCCAGATCGATATCGTTGCGGTGGGCAATCTCCAGCACCGACAGCCCGAGCGGAGCCTCCACCTCCCGGCTGCTCGCCCCGCCGGGCGTATTGAAAATCATCTTCGGCATCTTCACTCCGTTCTTCCGGTGTTGCGGCCGCGCAGCCGGCTCTGCGTCAGGGTGCCCGCCGGCGCAGGCGGCCAACTTCGGCGGCGACCCGATCGACCACGTAGTCCACATCGGCTTCGGTGGTAAACCGGCCGAGGCCGAAGCGGATGCTGGCCCCGGCCGTGGCATCGTCAAGACCGAGGGCGCGCAGCACATAGGAGGGCTCGACGCTTGCCGAGGTGCAGGCCGAGCCGGTTGAAACAGCCACGTCAGGAAGGCGGGCGAGCAGTTCCTCACCATCGATCCCGATGAAGCTGACATTAAGGTTGCCGGGCACACGACGGTCAGCGTCGCCGTTGAGGTGTACGCCGTTGAGGCGTCCGGCGAGGCCGTCGGCCAGACGCCGGCGGAGACGGCGCATCCGCTCCGCCTCCCTGGGCATTTCCTCGCGGGCAATGGCCGCCGCCGCCCCGAAACCCGCACAAAGATGGGCGGGGAGGGTCCCGGAGCGCAATCCCCGCTCCTGGCCGCCGCCGTCGATCAGCGGCTCAAGCCGGACCCGGGGACGCCGGCGGACATAAAGGCCCCCAATCCCCTTCGGTCCATAGAGCTTGTGGGCAGACAGACTGACCAGATCCGCGCCGAGCGCCGCGACATCGAACGGCACCTTACCGGCGGCCTGGGCGGCATCGCAGTGGAACAACGTGCCACGCGCCCGGCACAGGGCAGCGATTTCCGCAATCGGCTGGATCACCCCGATCTCGTTGTTAACGGCCATCACCGACACCAAAGCGGTGCGCGGCGTCACCGCCAGGTCCAGCCGCTCAAGATCGATGAGGCCGTTGGCCTGGACCGGCAGCACCTCCACCTCGAAGCCTTCATCGGCCAGCCGGCGGCAGCTCTCCAGAACACACTTGTGCTCGGTCGCAAGGGTGACGATCCGCTCGCGGCCGTCGCCCATCCGGCGGCGGAACCGGGCAGCACCCTTGATCGCCAGATTGTTCGATTCGGTCGCGCCGGAGGTGAAGACGATCTCCCGCGCCTCAGCGCCGATCAGCGCCGCGACCTGGCTGCGTGCCGTCTCGACCGCGTCGGCGGCAGCCCGGCCGAAGCCGTGAGTCCGGGAATGGGGATTGCCGAACTGCTCATGCAGATAGGGCAGCAGGGCATCCACGACCCGGGGGTCCGTGGGGGTTGTTGCCTGGTAGTCCATGTAGACAGGCGTGTTCACGCCGTCCGGGGCGGGCCCCGCCGATCTGTCCGCCGGTGTGGTGAGGTCAGCCGTCGTCATGCCATGGACCCCCGGGGGCTTGCCAGGCTGGGCCGGCCCGCACCGCGACGCCGGACCATCGCTGTCCAGGCCTCGAGGAAACGGTGCACGTCGGCCCCGGTGGTTGTCCAGCCGAGGCTGACCCGGATGGCGGTTGCCGCCAACCCGGCCGGAACGCCCATGGCGGTGAGCACCGGGCTGACCGCGACCTTGCCCGACGAGCACGCCGCCCCGGCGCCGACGGCAACACCGGCGAGATCGAGCGCGATCACCATCGTCTCGGCCGGCACGCCGGGCAGTCCGAAGCAGGACGTGTTGGGCAGCCGCGGCGCGCCGTCGCCGAACACCCGGACGGCGGGCACAGCATCGCGAATGTCCGCCTCCAACTGGTCGCGCAGCTGCGCCAGCCGTGCTGCGTGGTCGCGCCGGGCCGCCACCGCCGCCGCCGCACCGAACCCGGCAAGCCCGGGGAGGTTCTCGGTGCCGGCGCGACGCCGGCGCTCCTGGCCGCCACCGTGGAGGATCGGCCGGACGGCCCCACTGCGATCCACCAGTGCGCCGGTACCCATCGGCGCCCCGAACTTGTGGCCGGAAAGCGCCAGGGTATCGACGCCAAGCCCGGCCGCGTCCAGGGGGATTTTGCCGGCGGCCTGGACAGCGTCGCAGTGGACCCGGGCGCCGTAACGGCGGGCCAGGTCGCTGACCGCCACAACCGGCTGGATCACGCCGGTCTCGTTGTTGGCAAGCATCACCGCGACGACGGCCGGCGGCGGTCCCTCCGCCAGCCGGCGCTCCAGGTCGGCAAGGTCGACCCGGCCCTCCGCATCGACGGCGACGGGCTCGGCCTCCGGAACCGCTTCGTGCACCGAAGCGTGCTCCACAGCCGAGACCAGCACCCGGGCCCCTCTCCCGGCGGCGAGACCGCGGGCATTGGCCTCCGTCCCGCCGCTGGTAAAGATGACCGCCTCAGGCTCCGCGCCGGCCAGGACCGCCACCTCATCCCGGGCCTCATCCAGGATGCGCCGGGCGATCCGGCCGAACCGGTGCACCGACGACGGATTCCCGACGGTGGCGAGCGCTGCGCCGACCGCCCTGCGCGCCTCGTCGCACACCGGCGTCGTGGCGTTGTGATCCAGATAGACCGCCTGTTCCATGACCCTGGCGATGCGGCGCTCCGAGAAGGTTCGGCTTCCGGGGCCGCCTACTGCGTCGCGGTCAGGCTCGGGGTCGAACCGGCCACGTCCGCGGGGTCGCGGTTGGCCTGGAACACCAGCCGGCTGGTGCCGAGGATGCGGCGCTGGCAGATGTCTTCCAGGGTCACCGAGTTCAGATAGAGAAAGATCTGATTGCCCAGCTCTTCCCAGAGATCGTGCGTCAGGCAGCGGCCGCGGTTGGAGTGGCAGCCCATGGGCGAGCCGGGGGTGCAGCGGGTCGCCTTGATCGGCTCGTCCACAGCCAGGATGATGTCGGCCACCCGCAACTCGTCCCGGCCGCGGGCGAGCAGATAGCCGCCCCCCGGCCCCCGGACGCTGGCGACGAGACCGCCCTTGCGGAGCTTGCCGAACAGCTGCTCCAGGTAGGACAGCGAGATTTCCTGTCGCTCGGCAATTTCGGCAAGGGATACGGGCTTGCCGTTGCCATGGAAGGCCAGATCGGCCATCGCCATCACCGCGTAACGGCCCTTGGTGCTCAGCTTCACGGCGAATTCTCCTCTTGCCCTTCAACGCCTCCGGGAACGACCCCGCGAGGGCGGCCGTCAACGCCGGCCGGTTTCTCCCAGTGCGGTCACGGTCGCCGAGCCGGGCTGTTCCGGCGGCGGAAGACCGCGGCCCCGGCTGTCGGCTTCGATCGCGGCCAGCCGCGCCTGCAACGCCGCGACCTGACCGCGCAAATTCTCGATGGTGGCGAGCACCGGATCGGGACAACCTTCGGCCGGGGTTCCGTATGCAACAAAGCGGCCGGCCGTGCTGCGATCGCGCGGCAGCACCGGGTGGGCGGGAATGCCGACCGCGGTCACGCCCGCCGGGATATCCGAGGTGACCACCGCATTCGCACCAACACGCGCGCCTTCGCCGATGATGAACGGACCGAGAATTTGGGCGCCCGAGCCGACGATCACCCCATCAGCCAGCGTCGGGTGGCGCTTCACATTCACCTGGCTTGCCGAGTCAACGGAAGGCGCAAGGCCGCCGAGGGTCACGCCCTGGTACAGGGTCACGTCATCGCCGATCTCGGAGGTTTCGCCGATGACCACACCCAGACCATGGTCGATGAACAGGCGCCTGCCGATCTTCGCTCCCGGATGGATTTCGATGCCGGTCAGCATCCGACCAAGCTGGGAGAGAAAGCGCGCCGCCAGCCGGAACCGGTGGCGCCACAGCCAGCGGGCCATCCGGTAGACAACGATCGCATGGAAGCCGGGATAACACAGCAGGATTTCCAGCCGCGATCGCGCCGCCGGATCGCGGGCCATGAATGAGCCAAGGTCATCCCGGATGGTCTTGAAAAACATGCCGCTCGATCTATCTCACCGGAGCTGGGTTGGTGAAACTCACCCGCGCTGTCGACTGCTCGGCGCACGCTGACCCGAGTATGGGAAGTCCGACTTCGATATTCAACTATTCCCCTCGCCGTGCGCGCTTCTCCAGAACGCACGCCATGTCGGTGACCAAGAGCGGCGGTCAACTTAACGGGGGCTCAGGGCGGGGAGAGAGTTCGTTCACACGCCATGCCTGAAGTGATTTTCAACGGCGAGAAGGGCCGGCTTGCCGGGCGCTACCATCATGCTCGCGGTGGTGCCGCACGTGTCGCCCTCGTTCTACATCCCCATCCGCTCCACGGCGGTTCCATGAACAACAGGGTCGTCTATGCGACCTACCAGGAGTTCCAACGGCGCGGCTTCTCTGTGCTGCGATTCAACTTCCGGGGCGTCGGCCGCTCCCAGGGGCGGTTCGACAACGGCAGCGGCGAGCTGAGCGACGGCGCCTCGGCACTCGACTGGATCGAGAGCATCAACCCGAGCGCCGGCGAGTGCTGGATCGCCGGATACTCCTTCGGCGCCTGGATTGGCATGCAGCTGATGATGCGGCGGCCCGAGATCGGCCGGTTCATCGCCATCGCGCCCCCGGCCGCCCAGCATGATTTCACCTTCCTGGCGCCCTGCCCGGCCTCCGGCCTGATCATTTCCGGGGGCCATGACGAGCTGGTGCCGCCGACGTCGGTCGGCAAACTGGTCAACAAGCTTTCCAGCCAGAAGAACATTTCGATTGAGCACAAGGAGATTCCCTCGGCCGATCATGCCTTCACCGGTTGCCTCGACACGCTGGCGCGAACGGTCGGCGATTACATGGACCGGGTGCTGGCGGCGGCTGTCTGAGCGTCTGCATCTCCGGGCGCCGCTGTGGCCGGCTGCCAGATCACCCCGCCGGTGAGCGGCGATGACACCCCCGTGGTCGCCGGCAAGCTGAGCGCGAGGCCGTAGACGGACCGCACCGCAAGGAACGCAAAGGCCTGCGCCTCAAGCGCATCGCCGTCCCATCCAACCTGCTCCACGGGCTCGACCGGGGCGGCCAGGGCCGCCGCCAGCATCCCCATCAATGTCAGGTTGCGGCGGCCGCCGCCGCAGATCAGCCAGCGGGCCGGTGGCGCGGGCAGGAAGTGCCGCGAGGCAGCAACCGCCTCGGCAGTGAACGCGGTCAGGGTGGCGGCGCCATCTTCGGCACTCAGTGCCCGGACGTCCTCCAGCACCCGGGTATAGGAATTGCGGTCCAGGGACTTGGGCGGCGGTCCAGCGAAGTACGGATCGGCCAGCCAGTCGCGGATCAGCCCGGAATGGATCCGCCCGCCGCGCGCCAGCCGGCCGCGTTCGTCCCAGCGCTGGCCGGCGACCCGGCGGACCCAGTCGTCGACGAGGGCATTGCCCGGGCCGGTGTCGAAGGCGATCACCGCCGGCGCCTCGGGCGCGGTCTGTTGCGCCGGCGCGGCCAGGTCGGCGCCAACCCAGGTGACATTGGCGACGCCGCCAATATTGAGCACGCACAGCGGCCGTTCCAGCGCCCGCGCGCGGGCAACATGATAAAGGGGAGCGAGCGGCGCGCCATGCCCACCGGCGGCCACATCGGCGGCGCGGAAGTCGCTGACCACCGGGATGCCGGTAAGGTCAGCCAGCAACTGGCCATCACCGACCTGGCGGGTTACCCGCAACTCGGGGCGATGGACGACGGTATGACCGTGAAAGCCGATCACATCCACCGCCGCCGGCGTCAGGCCGGCAACCGCGAGCAGGCGCTTCACGGCATCAGCGTGACGGCGGGTGAGATCGGCGATCACCCGGGCACTGTCCGGACCCGGCTCACGCCCCAGCATCTCCCGCAAGCGGTTGCGGAACCGCGCCGGATAGGGATAGGTGGCCATTGGCCCGAAGCCGGTGATCGTCTCGCCGTCGGTGGTCAGCAGCGCTGCATCGATACCGTCCATGGACGTGCCGCTCATCAGCCCGAGGGCGGTCAGCGACCGCGGCGCCTCCCGTCCGCAGGGCCCGCCTGCCGACGCACCGGACCCGCAATTGTCGCCGCCCGGCGTTCGTGTTAAACGGCCGTCCACGCTCCTCGTCCCCTTCGCCATCGAGCCTCCCTGCGACCATGTCGATCTATCGTTCTGACTTCGTCCGTGCCGCCGTCGAGCGCGGCTTCGTCCACCAGTGCACCGACCTGGAGGACCTGGACGCGCTGTGCGCTGAGGCGACCGTCACCGCTTACATCGGTTTCGATTGTACCGCACCCAGCCTGCACGCCGGCAGTCTCGTACCGATCATGCTGCTCCGGCTGTTCCAGCGCTCGGGCCACCGGCCGGTGACATTGATGGGCGGCGGCACCACCAAGGTGGGCGATCCGTCCGGCAAGGACGAGTCCCGCAAGCTCCTCGATGAGGAGGATATTGCCCGGAATCTCAAGGGTATCCGCCGGGTCTTCGACCGCTTCCTCAGCTTCGGCGACGCCCCCGGCAACGCGGTGATGGTCAACAATGCCGACTGGCTCGACGGCCTTGAGTACATCCCGTTCCTTCGCGACATCGGCCGCCATTTCTCGGTCAACCGGATGCTCACCTTCGATTCGGTGCGGCTCCGGCTCGAACGGGAGCAGCCGCTGACATTCCTGGAATTCAATTACATGCTGCTCCAGGCCTACGACTTCCTGGAGTTGTCCCGGCGACTGGGCTGCCGGCTGCAGATGGGCGGGTCCGACCAGTGGGGCAACATCGTCTCCGGGGTCGAGCTGATCCGGCGGCTCGACCAGGTGCAGGTATTCGGACTGACCACGCCGCTGCTGACCACCGCTTCAGGGGCGAAGATGGGCAAGACCGCCGACGGTGCCGTCTGGCTCGACGCCGAGCGATTCTCTCCCTACCAGTACTGGCAGTTCTGGCGGAACGCCGAGGACGCCGACGTGGGCCGTTTCCTGCGCCTGTTCACCGAATTGCCGCTCGATGAGGTCGCCCGGCTGGAGGCTCTCGGCGGCGCTGAGATCAATGACGCCAAGGCGGTCCTGGCGAGCGAAGCGACGGCGCTTCTGCACGGACGGGAGGCCGCAGCAGCGGCGGCGGAGACGGCGCGGCGGACGTTTGCCGAAGGGGCCGCCGGCGAGGACCTGCCGACGATCGTCGTGGCCGGGGACGAGCTCGCCGCCGGTATCCCCGCCTTCGAGCTGTTCCACCGCGCCGGTCTCGCCGCCTCCCGGGGCGAGGCTCGCAAGCTGATCCGCGGCGGCGGCGCGCGCCTCAACAACGCGGCGATCACTGACGAGGGGCGAGCCATCGGCGCGGCCGATCTGGGTCCGGACGGCGCCGTGAAGCTCTCGGCCGGCAAAAAGCGCCACGCCCTGGTCAGGACCGCTTAAGCGCCATTGCGCGAGGGACTGAGAGCGCAACGTGGGTTATGGCCGGCGGGCGGACCCATCGGCGACACTCCCGCACCGCCAAGGCCCTCCGACCCGGCGCGGCGACAGCAGACGTGGCGTGCGGGCCTGAAGGCGGGGAAGCCCGGGGAGATCGATGGATGACGTGGACCGTTCCATTCCTGATGTTCGTGGTTTGCACCCTGGCGCCGGCTGCGGCGCTCGCCGAACCGTCCAGCCTCGAGACCGAATCGGGCGCCATCCGCGTGGAGGTTTTCGCCAGCGGCCTGGCGTATCCCTGGGGCCTGACCTTCCTTCCCGACGGCCGGATGCTGGTGACAGAGCGGCCGGGGCGCCTGCGCGTGGTCGCAACCGACGGTCAAATCTCACCGCCCCTCGCCGGCGTGCCGGAGGTGTTCGCGGTGGATCAGGGCGGACTTCTCGATGTGGTTCTCGACCCGGACTTCGCCTCAAGCCGGCTCGTCTATCTGTCCTACGCCGAACCGGGCAAGGCCGGCGCGTCGACTGCGGTGGCGCGCGGCCGCCTGTCCGGGGATGGAAGCGCGCTTCAGGAGCTCGAGGTGATTTTCCGGCAGATTCCGAAAGTGGAGGGCAGCAAACATTTCGGCTCGCGCCTGGCCTTCAGCCCGGAGGGCAAGCTGTTCGTGACCTTGGGCGAGCGGTTCAAGTTCGATCCCGCCCAGGATCTCTCCAACCACATGGGCACGATCGTCCGCATCCACCCGGACGGCTCGGTGCCGGCGGACAACCCGTTTGTCGGCCGCGAGGATGCCCTGCCGGAGATCTGGTCCTATGGCCACCGTAACGTTCAGGGTGCAGACATCCATCCGGACACCGGCGTGCTATGGATCCACGAGTTCGGCCCGCGCGGCGGCGATGAGCTGAACATTCCGGAGGCGGGGCGCAACTACGGCTGGCCGCTGGTGAGCTGGGGCCGGCACTATTCGATGATCGGCATTCCCGATCCGACGACCCGGCCCGACCTTGCCGGCTCGGTGTATCACTGGACCCCGGTGATCTCGCCATCGGGGATGGTGTTCTACACCGGTGAGGCGTTTCCGGGATGGCGCGGCAACCTCCTGATCGGCGGGCTGTCGTCGAAGGCACTGGTCCGCCTCGTCCTCGACGGCCAGACGGTGACCCACGAGGAACGGATCGACATGGGTCAGCGCATCCGCAACGTCCGCCAGGGCCCCGGCGGCGCGGTCTATCTGCTCACCGATCAGGCGGACGGCGAGATCCTCCGGCTGACGCCTGAAGGATAGCCGCGGGAGCTGCGAGGCCGGTCGTCGCAGCGGCGCCTCAGCGACCAGGGGTCGGTAGGAACGTGCTCGCACTCGATCAGACCCCGGCATGTCAACATTTCCACAAGTTATTGCTCTTGGTCGGGGTCTGAGGGCTGGCTTCGCGCCTCAATTCCTCAGGAGGTAGCCGAGCATTCCGCCTGTTGCGGCCGAAAGCACCGACATTGCCCATTTCTTTTCGTCGGCCGACGTAGTCGCAGGCGCGAGCGTGCGGTAGCACAGCCACGCGATCACCATGACGAACCCGATAGCCAAAAAAAACAGCGCCACATCCTTGGAAAGTTGGACGTGGCGTTCGGAAGCGGTTTCCTGCCGCTCGACAGAGATGTTGCGAGGTGGTTGGGCTGCCGGCGGTCGAGGCCAATCGTGCTCACAAGGCCATGCTCACAGACCGACAATCTCGGTTTTCAGCCTTTCGGTTTCCGGCTCCACCAAGCCGACTTTCAGGCCGCGCTGGTTGTCCTCCCGGGCCGCCAGATCCAGCTGCAGAGCGTTACGGAACACCTCGCTCTTGTTGGTCTCAGTCTCCGCCGCCGCCCGATCGATCTCGCGTTTGCGATCGTCGGACAGCACACCACAGTCAAACGCACACTCATGGACCGCTCGCTCCCTGTGCACCAGAGGCGCAAAATATGCGCGGCATCCGCGCAGGGCGCAGTCGGCACCAACGGCCGTGGTGACGAGCTCGTCAATCGCGGAAAACGACGGTCAGCGGCCCGCACTCGAAACCCGGAAGGGATCGGTTGCTCGCCGGTGGCCCCGGGTCGCTGGAGCGTCGACTACACGTCCAGGTTTTCCACCTTGAGCGCGTTATCCTCGATGAATTCGCGGCGGGTTTCCACGGTGTCGCCCATCAGCGTCGAAAACACCTCCTCGGCGTCGTCGGCATGCTCGATCCTCACCTGAAGCAGCGTCCGGCCCTGGGGGTCGAGAGTGGTCTGCCAGAGTTGCTCGGGATTCATCTCGCCAAGGCCTTTGTAGCGCTGGATGGAGAGGCCCTTGCGGCCCAGTTCCAGAACCTTGTCGACAAGGCCCACCGGACCGGTGATCGGGTGCTCCCTGTCCTTCAGCGCCAAAACCCCGGACCGGGAATAGGTGCCCTGGAGCTCGCCGGCCCGGGCATTGAGCTTGCGCGCCTCTGTCGAGGCGATCACCGCCGGGTCGATGACGTGCCGGTCGGTCACCCCGCGCAGCCGGCGCACGAAGCCGAGGCCGCCGTTCTCGAGGACCTCGCCGGTCCAGCCGCGGGCCGATTCCGGCTGCAGAGCATCGAGCCGCCGGGCAACGTCGGCCGCCGCCTCGCCGGCGCGCGCCGGGTCGGAGAGCACCGCCGGGTCCAGGGCCGCCGAAATCGCCGCCTGCTCGATCACCGTCAGCGGCGCGTGCTGGGCCAGCCGCTCCAGCCGGGTCTTCACGTCGCGGGCCTCGTTGACCAGCGCCCGGAGGTCATCGCCGGCCCGCTGTACGCCGTCGAAGGTGGTGAAGACCGCCCCCTCGTCGACGACGACGCCGAGCAGATAGGAGTCAAGGGCCGGCTCGTCTTTCAGATAGACCTCCGAGGAGCCCCGCTTCGCGCGATAGAGCGGCGGCTGGGCGATGTAGATGTATCCGCGCTCGATCAGCTCCTGCATCTGCCGATAGAAGAAGGTCAGCAACAGCGTGCGGATATGGCTGCCGTCCACGTCGGCGGCGGTCATGATCACGATTCGGTGGT
>CAYVUM010000050.1:0-25086 GCA_964454795.1 uncultured Rhodospirillaceae bacterium | reverse complement strand
GGTGGTTCTTGCGTTCGGGGTCGAGGTGTTGTTGCCGCGTGTGCTGGAGCTCGCCCTGGCAACACCGGTGCAAGTCTGGGCGGGCCGCCGCTTCTACGCGGCCGCCTGGGCGGCGTTGCGCGTCGGCGCCGGCAACATGGACCTGCTCGTTGCCCTCGGCACCACCGCGGCGTTCGGCCTCAGCATGGTGCGACTGCTGAGCGAGGGCGAGGGGCTGCTCTACTTAGGAGCGTCGGCGGCGGTGATCACCTTGGTGCTGTTCGGCCGCTGGCTGGAGAACCGGGCCCGCCACGGGGCGACGGCGGCGATCCGGGCGCTTGTCTCGCTGCGTCCGGAGACGGCGCGGGTGATCCTCAGCGACGGCGGCGAAGCGACGATCCCGGCGGGGATGGTCGCGGTCGGTGACCTGGTTGTGGTTCGCCCGGGCGAGCGGGTGGCCGTTGACGGCCGGATCGAGGCCGGCGCCAGTCACCTGGACGAATCCCTGATCACCGGCGAAAGCCGGCCGCAGCCGCGCGGGCCCGGCGATCCGGTGATCGGCGGCAGCGTCAACGGCGAGGGCCTGCTGCGAATCCGGGCCACGGCAACGGCGGCGGAGGGCGCGCTCGCCCGGATCGTCCGGCTGGTGCAATCGGCCCAGGCCAGCAAGGCACCGGTGCAGCGGCTGGTCGACCGGGTCGCCGCGGTGTTCGTGCCGGTGGTCATTGCCTTCGCGGCGCTGACCGCTGCCGGCTGGCTCGCTGCCGGTAGCAGCGCGGACGCGGCGGTGATCCACGCGGTGACCGTGCTGGTGATTGCCTGCCCCTGCGCCCTCGGGCTCGCCACCCCGACGGCGATTATCGTTGGCACCGGCGTGGCAGCGCGCCACGGCATCCTGATCCGCGACGCCGCAGCCCTGGAAGGCGCCGGCCGGGTCTCGACCGTGGTGTTCGACAAGACCGGCACCCTGACCGAAGGCCGGCCGGTCCTGACCGGGGCGATCGCCGTGGACGGTGACCGGGACGGGCTGATCGGCCTCACCGCCGCCGCGCAGCAGGGCAGCGAGCATCCGCTGGCGCGGGCCGTGCTGACCGCGGCTGGGGACCGGCCGCGGCCCGCCGCCGAACAGTTCCGGGCGCGGCCCGGGCTCGGTGCGGAGGCGGTGGTTAACCGGCGGCGGATCGTGCTCGGCAGCGCCCGGCTGATGCAGCTCGAGGGCGTCAAGACCGCGCCGCTCGCCGCAGAGGCGGCGGTCGCGGAACAGCGGGGCGAGACGGTGATGTGGGTGGCGGAGTCGCGCCACCACGGGATGCCCCGGCTGCTCGGGCTGCTGAGCGCCGGGGATACCGCCCGGCCGACGGCCGCCGCTGCGGTCGCCACCCTGAAGCGTCGCGGCATTGGAACCGTTCTGCTGACCGGGGACCGGCCGGCGGGCACGGAGAAGATTGCCGCAGCGCTCGGGATCGACCGGGTCGTTGCCGAGGTGCTTCCCGAGGACAAGGCGGCGGAGGTGGCGGCGCTGCAAGGCCGGGGGCAGCGGGTTGCCATGGTCGGTGACGGGGTCAACGACGCGCCGGCGCTGGCCGCCGCCGATGTGGGGATCGCCATGGGCTCGGGCACCGATGCCGCCATGGCCGCCGCCGGGGTAACCCTGATGCGCAGCGAGCCGCTGCTGGTGCCCGCGGCCCTTCACATCGCCCGGGCAACCCGCACCAAGATCGCCGGTAACCTGTTCTGGGCGTTCGTTTACAACATCGTGGCGCTGCCGCTGGCGGCGCTCGGGCATCTCACCCCGGCGGTGGCCGGCGGGGCGATGGCGCTCAGCAGCGTTTCGGTGGTGGCCAACGCCCTGCTGCTGTACCGGTGGCGTCCCGAGGAGACGGAGACGACAGGATGACGGTCTACAAGGTGGACGGCATGGCGTGCGAAGGCTGCGCCAGGTCGGTCAGCGCAGCGATCCGGGCGGCGGCCGGAGACGTGGCGGTCTCGGTCGACCTGGCGGCAGGGACGGTGAGTGTCGAGGGCGTCGATGACGAAGCGCTGATCGCCACCGCCGTGGACGACGCCGGGTTCCGGTTTGCCGGTCGCGCCTGATCGGCCGGGAGAGCCCGGCAACAAGGGGGCGATGGCCGAGCCGGCCAGGTGTGGTTCCCAAGGGTTGCGGCCTCACCGGCCCGGACGACCGGCCCCGGGGTCTGGGGGAGATGGTCGTTCGCACCCCCGATGACCACCGGGTGATATTCGGTCAGGAACTCGCCCCCTGCGGCCGGTCCTCGACGAGATGACGGGCGATCGCCAGGGCGTCCGCGAAATTCAGGGTCAGGTGCAGGTCGGCTCCCGCGTCGACCACGTTCATCTGACGGAGCACCTGCAGCGGCTGGGGCTGAACGCCGGAGAGGATCACATGCGTGCCGTGGCGCCGGCAAGTCTGGATCATCTGTCGGAGCGTTGTGGCGCCGGAGGAGTCGATCAGCGGCACTTCGCGCATCCTCAGGATGAACACCTTCGGAGCGCCCGTCAGACTGTCGACGAGATCGCTCACCAGGCCCGCCACTCCGAAGAACAGCGGTCCGCGGAACTGGAAGACTTCGACCCCGGGCGGCAGATGGGCCCGCTGCGAGTAAATATCGCCGCTCGGACGCTCGAAGTCGTCGATATCTCCGACGATCACGTGCGTGCCTTCCGTGCCGATGGCGACCACCTCGGCCATCCGGTGCATGAACAGGATCGCCGCCAGCACCACCCCCACTTCGATGGCCACCGTCAGGTCAACGGCGACGGTCAGGGCCAGGGTGATCAGCAAGACCGCGCGGTCGCCGACCGGGCCGGCCATCAACTGCCGCACCCGGCCGAGTTCGCTCATGTTCCAGGCGACCACGACCAGAACCGCGGCGAGGCTGGCGAGCGGAATGAAGGCGGCCAGCGGTGCCAGCGCGACCATGAACAGCAGGACAAACACCGCGTGCAGCATGCCGGCGACCGGCGAGCGGGCTCCGGAGCGGATGTTGGTCACGGTCCGGGCAATCGCGCCGGTGGCTGGCAATCCGCCGACGACTGCCGAGGCGGTGTTGGCGATCCCCTGAGCAACCAGCTCGCAGTTGGAACGGTGACGCCGGCCGGTCATGCCGTCGGCGACGACGGCGGACAGCAGCGATTCAACACCGGCGAGAAAGGCGATGGTGAACGCGCTCGGCAGCAACTCGATCATCCGCGCCGGATCGACGGCCGGCAGCACCGGGACCGGCAGAGCGGCTTCCAGGCCGCCGAACCGCGAACCGATCGTATCGACGGGCAGTCCCAGGACGGCGACGACGACGGCGGCAGCGGTGACCGCGACGAGAAAGCCCGGGAGCCTCGGTGCATAGCGGCGGATGGCCAGGATCAGCGCCAGAGCCGATAAAGCGACGGTCACGGTTATCGGATCGACGGTCTCGCGGGCCTGCCAGAAGACCGTCCACTTGGCAATGAAATCGCCCGGCACCGTGTCCACGCCCAGGCCGAGCAGATCTTTGACCTGGCTTGAGAAGATGATGATGGCGATGCCGGTGGTGAACCCGACGACCACCGGTTCGGGGATGTACTTGATCCAGGTGCCGAGGCGGAAAGCGCCGGCAACGACAAGCATCACGCCGGCCATGAGGGTTGCGGTGAGCAGACCGTCGTAGCCGTGGGTCTCGATGACGTTGAAGACAACCACCACGAACGCGCCGGTCGGGCCGCCGATCTGAAAACGGCTGCCGCCGAGTGCCGAGGTCAGGAAGCCGGCGATGACAGCGGTGATCAGCCCCTTGTCCGGCGTCGTTCCCGATGCGATCGCCAGCGCCATCGCCAGCGGCAGGGCGACGATTGCCACGGTCAGACCGGCGAGCGCGTCCTGGCGCAGGTCGGCAACGCCATAGCCCTGCCGCAGCGTCGTAATCAGCTTTGGCACGAAGAGGTGCCAAGCCGGAGCAGCGGGCGCTGAGTGGTTGGTTTCGGGGACGGGCATAATCACATAATCAGGAGACAGAAAACCTGGAGGCCGGGCGAGGCGAGGCAAAGGCGGGCCGCCTCACCACGGCCCGACGTTCCGGGATCGCGGCGTCGTCCGGAGAACGGCGGATTTCGCGTTGCCGGGGCGCACACGCATTCGGCACTCTCGCGGTCGTTGCGCTCAGCTTGGCGGGCTCCGGATGGGCGGCGGTCAGGACGCCGGCGCCAGGGAGCGGGGCCGGCGGGCGTCGAGGCCGCGGATTTCGGTGGCGATCACCTCCGAAAAACCGGCGAGCGCTTCGCTCATCGCCGCGGCAATTGCGCCATAGGGCTTATCGGGGCCATTGGTTTCGCCGCCCGGCGACACGGCCAGCGGCGCGGGGACATCGACCGGCCTTTCGATCTCGAACCGGCCGAATGCCAGCTCCTCACGCTGCTCGCCGTCGAACATCGCCCATCGGGCGATCAGGTGGACCACGTTGTCCGGGCCGGCGTCGAAGCGGACGATGGCAACGGCAACCCGGTAATCGAAGCGGATCGCCCGGCTGGTCGGCAGTTCGGTGACCCGGTCCGACGGGATCATCGCGGTGAGGGTCTCGGCTAAGACGGTGGTGATCGCACGGTCGAGCGGTTCCGCCCACTGGTCGAACTCAGCAACGTCGACCCGGTTGCCGTCGGCGCGGGTGACGAAGCCGGTGCGGTCCAGGTAGTCGGCGACGCTGACCCGCTCGATCCCGACGGTCGGCGCCGGGCCGATGACAATTCTCGACGTGTCGGGCACTTCGGCGGTCAGCACATAGAACCGGTGCGGCGGGTTGGGGCCGCCCAGCAACCCGCCGCAGCCGGAAAGGCCCAACAGGACGACAACCAGGGCTGCAGCGACGGTGGAGCGGCGCGTGAGGGCCGTGGCGGGCATGGCGACGGTGCGGTCCCCGGCCCGCATCAGCGGCTCCGGCCGAACAGAATGGAGTTGGGGTTCTGCTCGAGGGTGTCGGCCAGCGCCCGCAGCGACCGGGCTGCAGAGCCGACGTCGCGGATGGTGACGATGAGCTCTTCGTGCAGGGGCTTGCCGGGACTGATCACCCGGGTCGCCGTTTGCATCAGGACATCGGCGTCTTCGAGCACGCTTTCCAGCCGGCGGACGGCGGCGGCAAGCTGGTTTTCCAGCGGCTCGGCGCGATCCATGAGCTGTCGTGCAGACTCGGCAGCATCGGCGATATCGGTGACGGCGATCGAGGCCTTGTCGAGAAGCGGAGCAGCCTTGGCGTCCACGTTATTGACCAGTGCGCGTAGGTCCGTCAGCAACGCTTTGGTCTCGTCGATGCTAGCCGACAGCTCGGGTTTGTTGATCAGTCTTTCCGCTCCCGAGAGGAAGCCCGAGAAATCTCGGAGCGTTTCTTCAAGCGGCAACTCGGCGACTTTATTCATCACTCGCTCGATGACATCGCGAACGGCGGCCAGATCGGACTGGACGGTGGGAATCTCCCCTGCACCTTGAGGTGTTCGGAAATCAGGTCCGGCTTCCACCAGATCGATTTCCGTATCAGGACGGAAAACCAGGTTGACCGCCAGCTTGCCGGTGATGAGGCTCGTAATGCCGAGTTGTGCCCGCATTCCCTTTTCAATCAATCTTCGTCCCAGAAGTTCGCCGTGCGCATCCTCTTCCCAGAAAGTCCGGGCATCGGCACCTTCAAGGGACACGGTTTCGGGCAGGAACTGGCCCCGGACAAGGACCCTGGGAGTTGCCGTCGCTGGATCGACCACCAGGTCGATGTCCGTCACGGAACCAATTGTGACACCACTCAGGACGATCGGCGCGCCCACGTCGAGGCCCTGGACGCTCTCGTTGAAATACATCACCACCGGCCGGCGGGGCTGAAACAGCGTACCGCTCCCGAACACTAAAATACCGCCGACCGCCAGGGCCAGGGCGCCCAAGACAAAGCCGCCAATCAGCGCCGGGTTGGCTTTCTTGCTCATCGACCCCCTTCCAGCAACATCACCGACACCCGCTCAAATGCCGACGACATTGGTCACGACAGCGAATAAGCCATCAGTGACGACAATAAGCACAATTGCCGTCACCACCGCCGATGTGGCCGCCTCGCCGACCGCCGACGCACTCCGCCCGCACTGCAGCCCGCGCAGGCAGCCGGCGACGGCGATCAATACCCCGAACACCGCAGCCTTGACCAGACCGACCGCAAAGTCGACCAGGGTCAGGGAGGAGATCGTCTGGTTGATGTATTGAGTCGAGCTGATGTCCAGCATGCCGATGCCGACGATCGCGCCTCCGAGCATTCCGAGCAGGATGGAATAGAGCGCCAACAGGGGCATCATCAGGATCAACGCCAGCATCCGCGGCAGCACCAGGAAGTCCACCGCCGGGATTCCGAACGTTTCGAGGGCGTCGATTTCCTCGTTGACCTGCATGGTGCCCAGCTGGGCAGCAAAGGCGGCACCGGTGCGCCCGGCCATGATGATCGCTGTCATCATCGCCCCCATTTCCCGGGCCATGCCGATGCCGACCAGATTGGCGACGAAGATCTGGGCCCCGAACTGAGCCAGCTGGATCGCACCGACGAAGGCCAGGATCAGGCCCACCAGAACACTGATCAATGAGACGATCGGCAGGGCCCGGGCGCCGGTATCCTGAATGATCACCCAGAGGTCCGACGACCGGAACCGGGCGCGGCCGGTGAAAAAACGGCCGAAGCTCAGGGTCGCTTCTCCGAGAAAGGCGACGAAGGCGTGCATATCGCTCCAGGCCCTCAGGGCCCGGGTGCCGACGGTGGCAAGAATGGGCGTTCGACCGCTGCCGCGACGCGCCCCCTCTTTTTCCGGGACCGCCGTTGCCAGGTCGACAAGGCGCGCCACCCCCTCCGGCAGGCCGTTCCAGCTCACGTCGATCCCCTCCGCCCCACATGTGGTCCGCAGCTTGAGAAGGAACGTCAGCAGGCCTGAGTCCCAGTGCCGGAGCGCCTGCGAATCGAAGCGGACCTGGCGCACGTCGGTGTCCTTGCAGATCAGCGCACTCACCTCTGCCGGTTCCGGCACGGCTGCCGAAAGCACCCAGTCGCCCTTGAGCTCGACGATGAGGCCACCCGGACGGCTCCGATGGACAACGGCTTGGGGGTTCGATTCTTCTTGCGACCGGCTCGGGCCGCTGCGACTCAGGGATGGAGTTTCTTCCGCCATTGGCGCGAACTGTCTCACCGTTGCCGTGCGGGGTCAACGCGCTGCCTCTCCAGGTGCGAACCAGAGGGCGCAGGCACCCGAGAAAACGACCCCCGAAGCTTGCCTCGTTGCGAAAGGGATTGCATAACCTCGTCATCACCCGACGACTTATGGATCTCCAACTGATGTGCCTCTTTTTCCGCTCCGTTTCCGCACTGGTCCTTGGGACCGGGTTGCTCACGGCCGCCCTCTCACCGGAAATCGCAGCGGCGGCCGGGCCGGAGGGCCGCGAGCCGCTCGCGAGGACGGAGGTGCTCACCCAGCCGCGCCTCGACCGGCTGATGGTCGCACCGGGTCAGGAAGCCGATCCGAGAACGCTGTTCGACCTGATGGATAACCACGGCGACGGCCGGATCAGCCGCGAGGAGTTCAACCTGAAGCGGATGGACGCTTTTTTCATCCGCGACGCCAACGGGGACCAGCAGCTCTCACGCGCCGAAATCCCCGGCATCAGCGATTCCTTGTTCGCTGCGACAGACAAGAATAGTGACGGTTCCATCTCTGCGCTGGAATTCAATCAGGCCGAATGGCTGTCCTTCGATGCCTTCGACCGGAACGGCGACGGCTTTATCGATTTCGATGAGTTCTTCGGCTACAGCGAGGTGCTTGATTAAGCGGCAGGCGACCGGGCTGCGGAGGTACGCGCACGAGTGAGTTCTGGCAAGACCGCACGCGCGCTGGTATCCGCAGGGGCGGATGCCGGCCCGGGCCGGGGGCGGGCGGCCGGTCAGGCCGCTCACAGTCCCGCGGATAAACGACAGACAACGGCACGCGCACGGAGACGATCAGGGGCGAAGCGCTTGGGGGGAGTGGGGACGGTGAACAGCGTCAGAGAAACCAGGCCCGCCGGGTTCGCGGGGGACACAAACCGGCGATTCTCGCGGTTGCCGGTGATCGCTGTTGGTGTGTTGGCGGCGTTGACCGTGCAGGCCTGTGCGGTCGTTGGCCCCGACTACGTTCCTCCGGACACGCGGATGCCCGATCTCTGGCATCAGGAGCTGACCGAGGGGCTGCAGGGTGGCAAAGCTGACATCCGGACCTGGTGGACCGCCCTGAACGATCCGGTGCTGACCGGCCTGATCGCCCGGGCCGCCGATGAAAACCTTGACCTGAAGCAGGCGGCGGCGCGGATCGAGGCGGCCCGCGCCGGGGTCGGTTTTGCGCGCGGCGAGCAGCTGCCGGCGGTGACCGCGCCCGGCCAGATCGAGGCCGGCCGGGTCAGTGAAGGCGTCGCCCCGACGCTGAGCGGCCGCAACCGCACCGACACGCTCTACTCGGTGGGGCTCGATTCCACCTGGGAAATCGATCTTTGGGGGCGGATCGCCCGGTCGGTCGAGGCCGCCGATGCCGGTCTGCAGGCGTCTGTCGAGGACTACCGCGACGTCCTGGTCTCGCTGTACGCGGCGATCGCCGACCGGTATGTGCAGATTCGCACCTTCCAGGCGCGGATCGAGTCGGCAAAGGGCAACATCGCCACCCAGCAACAGACCCTGCGGCTGGTGCGCGACCGTCGCGACGCCGGACTTGCCTCGGATCTTGAGGTGGCCCAGGCGCGCCTCAACCTCGCCACCACCGAAGCGTCCGTGCCGTTGTTTGAGCGGCTGGTCGCCTCCGAGATCCACGCGCTTGCCGTTCTGCTCGGTCAGCCGCCGGCGGCGATGTATGCCGTCGTCGAAGAGCGCGCGGACATTCCGGGAGAACCGGACACGGTGATCGTCGCGCTGCCCCGCGACCTGCTCCGCCAGCGTCCTGATATCCGCCGTGCCGAACGCCAGCTCGCAGAACAGACAGCACGGATCGGTATCGCCACCGCCGACCTGTATCCACGGTTTTCCCTGTTCGGATTTTTCGCCTTCGAGAGCTTCAGCGCTGGCACCGTGTTCAACGGTAACAGCCTGACCTACGGCCTCGGCCCGACGGTGAGCTGGAATGTCTTCGATGGCGGGCGGGTACGTGCCCAGATCGACGTTGAGGACGCATTGACCCAGGAAGCGCTCGCCGCATACCAGCAAACCGTGCTGACAGCGATGCGCGAGGTCGAGGACAACATCGCCAGTTACATCCAGGAACGCAAACGCCGCGATGCCCTGGCCCGGTCCGTTCGGGCAGCCCGGGAGTCTGTGCGGCTGGTCGAAACCCTCTATGTCACCGGGCTCACCGACTTCCAGAATGTCCAGGACACGCAGCGCCGGCAATTCGAGCAGGAGGACCTTCTTGAGGAAAGTCGCGGACTGGTCGCCCGCTTTCTGATCCAGATTTACCGGTCGCTCGGCGGCGGCTGGGATGACCAGGCCGTTGCGGCGGGTGCCGGCGCGGCTGGTGCGGCCGGCGACGCGGCGGCCGCGGGCGCCAGGCCGGAGGGTCGCCGGGGTTCACCTCGCGCCGGGCCTGCCGGCGAGGAGACGTCGTGAGCACGCGATCGGGGAGGACCAGGTTCGCCGCGCTGCCATCGCCGATCCGTGCGGCCGGATGCGACGGCCCGGTACTCCCTCAGCGTGATGACTCCGGATGAGACCGTCTTTGGTGGATCGGATCCTTCGCCTGGTTCCCAAGCGGATGATCGGTCGATTCACGCAAAGATTGATCTTGTGGTTCGATTCAGCTGACGGATGGGACTCATCCGTCAACATCGAACCACTCGGGCAGGTCTGCGCAACGATCCCGGATCCGGCGTGATGCAGCATCCCGGGCCCGGTTCCTTTCCCGGCGGCCTGGCGGTGCCCGAAGCTCTCAAGCCCCGGTAAGGTCATCAGAGCGTGCCCGGGGCCGGCTTGCGGATTGCTGCCACGATCCGGCGGCTTTGCCTTTCCCGGGCGAAACCGGCCGGTCGACGGGTCGCCTTCCGGTCGGTTGACTGTAAGCCGCCGGAGACCCGACCTTCCAACGCGATGCTCGTCAAAGAAACGCGATCGGCAATATCGCGGGGATCCCAACAGGTGTGGTCATGACAAACCTATCCTCGCTCTTGAATGACGTCTACAGCCGGGTGCTCAGGCTGCTTCAGAATCCGATTGCGCTGGCGATCACCTGGCTGAGTCTGGAGGTTTCTCTGTATTATTTTCCTGCAGAGAGTGCATTAGCATATTCGCTGCTGATTTTTTGTGTATCGACAGCTTTACTCATTCTTTCTGCTGATTTGTTTACAGACTCGGCAATTGAAATCGGTCAAACACTCGGATTTACAGAGCTCGCAGTCGGTGTGCTATTGATCGCGATCGGCACCTCGGCGCCGGAAATGTTTGCTTCGATCGGTGCAATCATTAATGAACAGCCGAGTCTTGTGATTGGCAATCTGTTAGGAACTGTTATTGCTAATTCCTGCTTAGCAATTGGATTAGCGGCGCTGCTATCTAAAAATCCGCTGCCTGTTCATAAAGAAGTGGTCGGGACAAAAATGATATTATACGTAGGTTCTTCGCTATTATTATTGACATTCTTTTTTGATCGATCTTTATCAAATTACGAGAGCATTTTACTGCTTGGAATTTTTATATTTTACCTTTATTCTTTCAGATCAAATATTATGGACGCAAGCCTTGTTCGTACCGAGAATCCTAATCAAAATACCACACAGAACAAAAAACAAAAACAAATCACGTTAATCTTGCGTAATGTGGTCATTAACTGGAATAATTACAAGGCGTTCTGGCTAGGAATATTTGCGTTGGCGCTTCTCTATCGAAGTGGTGATTTCGTTATAGGATCAATGATTGCAAGTGCTGTTTTTCTTGGACTGCAAGAATTGAAAGTCGCAACAACGGTTTTGGCCGTCGGGACCTCGATTCCTGAAATCGTGACTGCTGTTGTGCTGGCTTACAAAGGCAAGAGTGACGCACTGTTTGGAGAAATCATCGGTTCGAATCTGATTGCCTTGTTAGGGATATTCGGATTGTGCGGGTTGATTTCGACAATCTCGCTGTCTGGCGACGTTCTCTGGTTCCTGCTGATCAGCACCGTGGTGACCGCGGTATTTTCTTTCATCGTCGTCGCCGACCATCGCGTGACCCGGCTCGAGGGCCTGATTTTGTTGCTGTTGTTCCAGGGGTTTGTGGGTATCCTGCTGGAGATCTGACGAGCCGGGACCCTCAAGGACGGTTCAGCACCCTGAACGGCCCCGAGGCAGTCCCGCCCCGTGTTTGGTTGCGGCGCTTTCAAGGTGGCATGGACATCGCGACCGGTTCCTCTGGTGACGGAAATCGTTCGGTAAACGAATGATCATGAGGTGACAGGAAAGCAAAGACCGGGAAGTGATGCTTCACAAACATTCCAGGCGCTTTGCATTTTGTGGGCAGATCCACGCTCTTGGGATAATCTGACAGAGAGGAGAAAACATGAAACAGGCAATCCAACACCTTGGCATGATGCTGTTCGTGGTGAGCATTGTCGTGTCGGCGCTGGCCCCGGCCCGGGCTCAAACCACGATCTTCGATGTTCGCACCACCCGCGACCTGGTCGGCCTGTGCTCGCTGCCCAACACCGATGAACGGTATGCGACCGCGCTGAACGCCTGCTGGGGGTTCATCGAGGGCGCCATCCAGTATCATGACGCGGTGACCGATCGCCGCAACCTGAAGCGCCTGATCTGCTACCCGGAGGGCACGACGGTCGAGGACGGGCGGCGTATTTTCGTCGCCTACGGAGAGGCGAACCGGGGCGATGCCACCGCCATGGACGAGCAGGCGGTCGTCGGTCTGGTTCGAGCGCTCGCGGCGGCGTATCCTTGCGGAAGCTGACGATAGGTGTGGACGACGCGCTGGCGATGGGTGAGCCGGTTTTGCCCGGCGAATGGCAGCCCGACCCGGCGAGGTAAGGGAACTTGACGACATGCGAATGGTGGCACTTTCAATGGTCCTGCTCGGCTCCCTGGCAATCGCCGGGTGTGGCGAAACAACAGCGACACGGGCGGGCAGCGGCGCGGCCATGGGCGCGGCCGGTGGCGCGCTGATCGGCTCGATGACGGGCAGCTGGGGAACCGGGGCTGCGATCGGCGCCGGCGCCGGCGCGCTTGGCGGTTTTCTGTACGATCAGCACCGGAAGGGCAACATCGACTGACCCGGGCTCGTGGATCGGATCCGCCGGCTGGTTCCCAAGCGAAGGATCGGTCGATCCACTAAGCTATCGATCCTGGCGTTCGATTCAGCTGACGGATGGGACTCATCCGTCAGCATCGAACCCCGAGCGGCTGAGCGGGCGCGCGGGTCGGCCGGCAACCCGGCCCGCCGTCCGCTCTGCGCTCCTCCTCCGGCGGTCCGGCGGACCAACCAACGCCGCGGCAGGCGCTGGCGATTGAGCGTTTCGCCGGTGCGTGCCGGCGTCAAACCGCCCGCAGGGCCTGTTCGAGGTCGGCCAGGAGGTCGGCCTCATCCTCCAGTCCCACGGAGATGCGAACCAGGCCCTCGGTGATTCCCTGTGCCTGCCGCTCTTCCGGGCTGAGCCGCTGATGGGTGGTGGTGGCCGGATGGGTGGCGAGCGTTTTCGCATCGCCAAGGTTGTTGGAGATGTCGATGAGCTCCAGCGCATCCAGGAACCGAAACGCGGCCGCCTTGTCGCCGGGAAGCTCGAGGGAAACCACGGTTCCGCCGGCGGACATCTGCCGCATCGCCAGGGCGTGCTGCGGGTGCCCGGACAGGCCGGGATAGAGGACGCGGGCGACCTCGGGCCGCTCGACGAGCCACTCGGCCAGAGCGAGGGCCGTCCGGCAATGGCGCTCGACCCGTAACGACAGGGTCTCCAGACCCTTGGCCAGCACCCAGGCGTTGAATGGGCTGAGCGCCGGCCCGGTGTGGCGCAGCCACGGAACCAGCTGCGTTTCCTCCCAGTCGCCGTCATTGGTGAGGACGGCGCCGCCGAGGGTCCGGCCCTGCCCATCCATGTGCTTGGTCGCGGAGTAGACGACGATATCGGCGCCGAGGTCGAGGGGACGCTGCAGCAACGGGGTGGCGAAAACGTTATCGACAACGACGCGCGCCCCGGCGTTGTGCGCCAGGCGCGCCACCTCCGCCACGTCGATGACCTCCAGCGTCGGATTGGACGGCGTTTCCAGAAACACGCAGGCGGCCGGTTCGCTCAGCGCCCGCCGCCAGGCGCTGGCGTCGGTGCCATTAACAAACTCGGTGCGGACCCCGAACCGCGGCAGGATCTCTGCGCAGATGTACTGACAGGAGCCGAACAGTGCGCGGCTGGCCACCAGCCGGTCGCCGGCGCGCAGACAGCCGGCGAGCGCGGCGTAGACCGCCGCCATCCCCGTCGCCGTGGCCCGGCAGAACGACGCACCCTCGATGCCCGCCAGCCGGGTCTCGAACAGCGCCACGGTCGGATTGGCAAAGCGCGAGTAGACGTAGCGGCTCTTCTCGCCCTTAAACGCCGCTTCGGCCTCGGCCGCCGTTTCGTAGACGTATCCCGAGGTGAGGAACAGCGCCTCGGCCGTCTCGTCGAATCCGGAGCGCATCAGCCCGCCGCGCACCAGTCGGGTGTTCAGCCGCCAGCCATGATCCTCGCGCAGGTCCCTCGGCATGCCCGGGTCTCCTCTGTCTCTGCCGGCCGGCTGCCACGGAAAACAAAAAACCCCAACCGCGAGACGGTCGGGGCCCGGGCTCGGACTCTGACCTTTTAGCGGTTTGTTTAACGTGGCCGCAAGCTGGTCGCCCAAATCACCACGCGGTCGTGCAGTAGCCGCCGGTACCACACCTGTCAAGACCGAGCCGGCGGCTCGACACCCCGCGCGGTCAGGGCCATATCCGGGGTCACATCCACTCGATTTGGAGATCCGTTGCGATGACCGACCGCGCCCTGATCGACGAGACCTTCTTTGGTCGCACCGGCCTCGAGCAAGAACGGGTCGGGAACATCGTCACCGAAGCGCTTGCCGGCGCTGACGACGGCGAACTGTTTCTCGAATACCGCCGCTCGGAAAGCCTTGTCTTCGACGATGGGGCGCTGAAAAGCGCCAACTATGACACGGCTCAGGGCTTCGGACTTCGCGCCGTCTCCGGTGAGACCACCGGCTACGCCCACGCTTCGGTGTTGAGCGAGGAGGCCCTGAAGCGGGCGGGGGCGACAGTGAAGACCGTGACCGCAGGGCGGGGTGGCATTTTCGCGGAGCCGGCCGCGGGCACCAACGTCGTGCTCTATGGCGATGCGGATCCGGTCGCGCCCGTGCCATTCGAGGCCAAGGTCGCCCTGCTCGCCGAGATCGATGCCTACGCCCGGCGCAAGGACGAGCGGGTGGTCCAGGTGTCCGCGTCGCTCGGCGGCGAGTGGCAGATCGTCGACATCCATCGTCCCGGCCAGGCCCCGGTGGGTGACATCCGCCCGCTGGTCCGGCTCAACGTCTCGGTGGTTGTCGAGAAGGACGGACGCCGGGAAAGCGGCTCCTACGGCTCCGGCGGCCGGGTGCCGCTCGATCACTGGCTCGAGCCCGCGACCTGGCAGAACTCAGTGGACGAAGCCCTCCGCCAGGCGCTGGTCAACCTCGACAGCCAGCCCGCCCCAGCCGGCGAGATGACCGTGGTGCTCGGTCCCGGCTGGCCCGGGATCCTCCTCCACGAGGCGATCGGCCACGGCCTGGAAGGCGATTTCAATCGCAAGAAAACCTCCGCGTTCGCCGGGCTGATGGGCGAGCGGGTCGCCGCACCCGGAGTAACCGTTGTCGATGACGGAACGCTGGCCGACCGGCGCGGCTCGCTCACCGTCGACGACGAGGGCACGCCGACGGAGCGAACCGTGCTGATCGAGGATGGTATCCTCAAGGGCTACATGCAGGATCGGATGAATGCCCGGCTGATGGGCACCCGGTCCACCGGCAACGGCCGGCGGCAGAGCTTTGCCCACCGGCCGATGCCGCGGATGCCCAACACCGTGATGCTCGGCGGCGACCGGGAGCCGGGCGAGATCATCGCCTCGGTGGACCAGGGGCTCTACGCCGTCTCGTTCGGCGGCGGGCAGGTGGACATCACGTCCGGGAAGTTCGTGTTCTCCTGCACCGAAGCCTACCGGATCGAGAACGGGACGGTTACCGCGCCGGTCAAGGGCGCAACGCTGATCGGCAATGGCCCCGACGTCCTCACCAAAGTGACGGCGATCGGTAACGATTTCGCCCTCGATCCGGGGATCGGGACCTGTGGCAAGGAGGGTCAGGGTGTTCCGGTCGGAGTCGGTCAGCCGACGATTCGGGTTGATCGGCTCACCGTCGGCGGCACCGCGCTGTAATTTGCGGTTTCAGACGGGCTGACCGGGGTCAGCGTCAGCCGTCCGCCGCGGCCGTGGCGTCCCGCGAACCACCACCGGTGAGCGCTCCATCGTCCTGACGGACCATGAAATCGACGAGCAGCATGTGCGGAACAGTCAGTGCGGCCAGCCCGATGAATATCACGCTGAGCAGCGACCCGGTCCAGACGCCCTCGCTGGCGGGCGTAGCGAAAAACGGGTGCGCAGCGCCAGCAACGGCGGCGGTGACCAGGGTGAGCGGCAGGGTTGCGGCCAGGATCGTGCGTAAGTTGTTAAGGCCGAGCGCAACGCTCTGGTCGATTAAATGCCGCGGGCTGTGCAGGATGCAGAAATAGCTGGCGAAGGCCAGCAACGGCGGCAGCAGGACCGAGGCAACGACCACTGCGCCGAGTTCGAGACAGGCGCGCCGGAAGGCTGCGGTCTCAGCCCGGAGGAAAACCATCGAAAGCGCAAGAGCCGCGAAGGCGCCGATCCCGGCGATCCCGAGCAGGGCGGCCAGCGGCCCGGCCGCGGTCTCCGGCACGAGCCACTGAAAGATCGACGCCACCGCCTCGGGATGTGCCGCCGCCGGGATGCCGAGAACCATGCCGCCGGCGAGCGGCCGCTGCCAGCGGCTCAGCACATCGCCCCAGTCCCCGCCGAAATGGGCGGCGGAAACGACGAGAAATGCGGCAAGCGCGACCGCCGGAAACAGGGACCAGATCGCGATGACCGCTGCGGCCAGGGCGAGATACCCGGCTATAAAGGCCAGCAACGCCATTCGGGTGGGGACCAGGCCGTGAGCCCGGGCGATCGGCAGGTCCAGAGCGCCATGGGGCAGGCCGAGAGCGACAACCAGCGCGCTGAGGACGACGACCTGGACCTCGAACGATGGGTCGGCAGCCACGGCGACCGCGGCGCTGGCAACCAGAATCAGTCCAGCGAACACGAGACTGTGCATCATCCGGCCGGTGATCACTGCGGCGCCTCCCGGACAGGCCCCGCTCGCGGCAAGCGTCGTGGCGTCCAGAGGCTCTCGGCGGCGCTGCGGAGAAAGGGCGCCGCGGGCAGCGCCGCGATGATCGCCAGCGCATCGGCCGCGGTCCCGGTGTCGGACAGAAACCGGACAAGGCGGTCACTCAAAGCGGGGCGGCCCAGGGCGACGAAGACCATGGGTGCGATTTCCGGTTGACGGCGCAGGGTCGTCAGGAAGACCCGATCCATGAATGCCCGCACTGGCGGCTCCGGTGGCGGGAGTGCGGGCGGGAGGCCGTCAATCAGCCGCCGGGCGGTGTGCCGGGCCCAGGCGTCGATGCGCAGGAACGCGTAGCCGCTAGCCGGCCGCACGGCGCCGCCCCGGGTCCCTGCCGGCACGATCCGCGGCGAGGTGGGGGGCGGCGACGGCACGCCCATGGGGATCGCGCCGTGTTCGCGGCGGACAATGGCGGCGGTCTTCCCGACCCCGGCTCGGCACAGCGCCGTCTCCAGATCGGCCTCAAGAACACTCACCGGTGGCGCCACCGGTGAAAATCGGGTTACCTCGACCAGGGCTTCGCAGTCGCTGTAGGGCAGGGTGTAGGTGAAGCGAAATCCCCAGGCATCCACCGCCATCGCGTCCATCAGGCCGACGGTGGCGGGATCGAACCGGGGTGATGCCGTAATCACCCGGACGCCGCGAAACGCCTGCACCAGGCCCGGCGGCGGCGCCTGCGGCGGAAGCGGCGGAGGCCGGGTGTCGATCACCGCCGGTGTGTCGATCGGGCCGCTTGTGGTCTCGATCCGGACCGACCGGCGCCGGTCACAAACCTCGCGGGCCGCGACGCCCATGTGCAAGTTGATCCGCCTGGAGGTGTCGATACGGTCCCGGCAGCGGCGATAGAACGCGGCGGCCGGAAGGGTCTGGTAGCAATAGCGGCCGCTGCCGCCGATATGGGCCTCCCGGTCCGTGGAAAACCGCCATCGCCACCAGCGGGCTTCGATCTCCGCTTCGAAGTCATGGGTGCGGGCGTTCCAGAACGACCAGGTCCGGTCGTCGGTGTAGGCCGGTCGCGGCTCGATCACGATGACCCGCGGCACCGGGGCACCGCCGGCCTCCGCTTCGGCGAGGCGTGCGGCAAGGGAGAGACCGGCGCACCCGCCGCCGAGGATCACCAAGTCGGCATCCGCTGCCCTCACGGCAGGCCCGCCGGTTGCGCGTTGACCCCCGGCAAACCGTGCAGCGGCTGATGCAGGGCCGGCCGGTGAACGTGACCGGGCCGCCGGTAGCGGGGTGAGCAGGCGAGGTCGGCGAGGGCCCGGGCGGCGATCGCCAGTCTGGCCGGCCTGGACACCACGGCGCGGCCCTGCCAGGTGGCGTAGTCCCGGGCGGCGATGCGGGCGCCGATCGCCCGATAGACCCGGGCGGCGACCAGAATGCCCGGCCGGACCCGGCCCGGCAGATAGGCGATACCGTCTTCGGCGCTCTCATAGTGCCCCTCGGCCCGGGCGAGGACGGTATGGACCGCGGATTGCAGGCGCGGACGGATATCTTCCGGCGCGGCAGCGATCTCGGCGGGAGTGAGATTGCCAACCAGAGTGCCCGGCAGGTACCGCCGGCCCTGACCAGCGTCGTCTGCGACATCGCGGGCAATGTTGGTGAGCTGCATGGCGATTCCCAGGTCGACAGCATGGTGCCGGGCGCGGGGATCGCTGGCCCCGAGGAGCGGGTTCAGCATCAGCCCGACGGTGCCGGCCACCCCGTAGGCATAGCGGAGCAGGTCCGCCTCGTCGGCAAGCGCCACGTCGCCACAATCCGTCATCACGGTCTCGATCAGCGTCAGAGCCGGTTGCCGGTCGAGGCCGTGGCTCGCGCACAGCGCCAGGAAATCCGCCACCCAGGGTCTCGACGACGCGTTCGCCGCCACATCCCGGTGGAGCCGCTGCAACCGCCGCTGCGCCCGGGCGGGGCTGAGCGCACCATCGGCGATGTCGTCGACCCGGCGGCAGAAGGCGTAGAGGCGCGCGCAGGCGGCGGCTGTCCCGGCATCGAGGAACTGGCAGGCGAAATGGAACGACTTGCCCTTCCGCGCCAGGACAGCGGCCGGAGCCTCGCCGGCGGCAGGACGTCCAGGATCGCTGACCGCGGCGCTCATTCCGCCGCCTGCGCCACCGGCTGGAACGCTGTTCCAGGCACCGGCGGCACCAGCCGGTCGAGCACTTTCGCCGACGACAGGACACCGGGAAGGCCGGCGCCCGGGTGGGTGCCGGCGCCGACGAGATACAGGTTTCGCGGACCCTCGCCACGGTTATGGTAGCGGAACCACGCCGACTGACTGAAGTGCGGAGCGACCGAGAAGCCCGCTCCGCCGACACTCAGGTAGGCGTCGCAGAAGTCTTCGGGGGTCATGAAGAAATCGGCAACCATCGCCGCCTTCAGGCCGGGCAGCAGGGTGCGGTCGAGCGCCGCGACAATCCGCTCCTGGAGCCGCGGCCCCTCCACCCGCCAGTCGATCGCCGCCTCCAGGTTCGGCACCGGCGCGAGCACGTAAAAGGACTCGCAGCCGGGCGGCGCGAAGGAAGGATCGGAGGCGGTCGGGCGGTGGATGTAGAGAGAGAAGTCGTCGGCCAGGACCTTGCGATGAAAGATGTCGCGAAGCAGCTCGCGATAGCGCTGGCCGAGCCAGATCGTGTGGTGCGCAACCGCCGGGTAGGGCCGGGTGGTGCCGAAGAACAGCACGAACAGGCCCATGGAAAGCCGCGCATGCGCCGTCTTCAGACGGGCGGCGCGGGTCTGCAGCCCGGGCTCGACCATCTGGCCATAAAGATGCTTGGGGTCGGCGTTGGAGACGACGATGTCGGCGGCGCGGCGCTCCCCGCTCTCCAGGATCACGCCGGTGACGGTGTCGCCGTCCAGATCGAGCTTTTGGACCGTGGTGTTGAGGCGGACGGCGATGCCGACCTCGGCCATCAGCCGGGCGAGCGCATCGACGATCGCACCGGTGCCGCCAGCGGCGAAGTGGACGCCCCAGCGGTGTTCCAGAAAGTGGATCAGCGAATAGATGCTGGTGGTGTCGAAGGGATTGCCGCCGAGCAGCAGCGGCTGGATGGAGAAAGCGCGGCGCAGCCGGTCATCGCGAATATGGGCGGCAACCAGCTCCCAGACGGTACGATAGCAGCCGAGGCGGACAAGTGCCGGGATCTGGGCGGCCATGGTCGCGAACCGGTGGAACGGCTGGTCGGCGAGCTGTTCGAAGCCGACGGTGAAAATCCGCCGCGAAGCCTCGACGAGGCGGCGATAGCCGGCGACGTCCGTTGGACTGAGCCGGGCGATCTCCCGCTCGGTGCTTCCCGGCGGGCCGCCGTAGTCGAACCGGTTGCCATCGGGGAACTCGAACCGGTACCAGGGGGACAGGGGAAGGAACCGCACGTACGCGTGCCGGTCCCGGTCGAACAGGGCGAACAGCTCGTCGAACAGGAACGGGGCGGTGATCACCGTCGGGCCGGCATCGTGGCGGAAGCCGTCGCGCTCGAAGACCTGGGCTCGCCCGCCCAGCCTCGGGCAGCGATCGATGACGGTGACGTCGTAGCCTTTGGCCCGCAGCCGCAGGCTGGCAGCAAGCCCGCCGAAGCCGCCGCCGATCACCACGGCGCTCGGAGCGCCGTTCATGCGTGCCGCTCCAGCCGGCGGAACAGGGGCTGCGTGTGCCCGGCGAGCGGCGTGCCAGTGCCGGCCGGGAGCTCAGCCGCAAGCGCCAGGGCCCGGTTGAGATGGTCGTGAGCCCGGGCCGCCGCCGATCGGCGAAGCGTTTGTTCGCCGTGCTGCGGGTGCGCCGCGGACAGGATCGCAAGCAGGTTGAGGCTGTTTGCTCCGGAGCGTGGTTCCGCCTGCCGGTCAGGGGTCCAGTCTTCCAGGTCGTCGATGATCTGATAGCCGATCGCAAAATGGCGCGTGGCGCGAGCCGCGGTTGTCATCGCATCGTCTGCGTTGGCGACGATCAGCGGCAATTCAAGGGGCAGGGCGAGCAGAGGGCCCGATTTTGCGGCGGCAATGGCCTCGTAGTCATCCGGGGTCAAGAACTGAGGTCGGGATGCCGTGAGGTCATCCACTTGGCCGGCGATTGTCCGCGAGACGGCGGCATGGGTGTGCCGGAGCAGTTGCGGCAGGCGCTCGGGCAGGCTGATGTCGGCGAGAGCGGCGAAGGCGGCGGAAATCATCAGGTCGCCGACGCAGATCGCCGTGTTGGCGCCGAAAGCGTCCCATACCGCCGGCTGTCCCCGGCGGCGGCGGTCGCCGTCCTGCAGATCGTCATGAACAAGCGAGGCGTTGTGGAGCAGTTCGCAGCCTGTGGCGATGGCGATCCCATCGTCAACTGCGAGGCCGAGCCGGGCGGCCACCGCACAGGCCATCCGGGCCCGGACGCGACTGCCGCCGGCGCGGAGGTGGTGCAAGCTGGCGTCGCTGAGAGCGGCCTTCCGCGTGTCCCCGGGCCGGGTGCAGAGCAGCTCCATGCGCCGCTCCACACCGGCGAGTGGAGACCCTACGGGCACCTTGGACGCATTCGCTCCGGCAGGGAACCTGGTCAGCATGACGACTCTCCGCAACGCCCGTGGATCTGTCCCGGGTCGGGTGAGGAGCTTGCCTGGACAAGCTCCTCACACCACTATCGTTGCCGCTACTCAGCCGCGGAGACAGCGGGCTGATATGACCCGGCTTCACTTTCCGATTTGCGAACCGCGATGGTGTAGATCAGTACGCCAAATGCGGCCTTCGCGACGACATCGGCCACGGTGTACCCGACCTGCACGAGCGTGACGGCGGTTCCCCCGGTAAAACCGACCATCGGAAAGATGAAGACAATCGGATAGAATGACCAGGATAACACGGTGACCCAGCGGGCCGCGTTGACAAGACCGCGGGCGGAATCCGGCTGCGCTGCCACAGCGTTACTGAGACCGATAAACAGGTCCCGAACGATAATCAGGAATGGGATCATCGCGAGCCCCCACCAGATCCATCGCGTCGTGCTGTCCGAGGAGATTTCGCCCGGATAACCGAGGATGATCATGATGGCGGCAAGGGTGCCTAGACGAACGCTTCTGGAGATTGTCTCACCGCGCGGAAGCCGCATGACCAGGATCAGTTCGATCAGTAACAACGGTACGGTGAGCAACCAGTCCACATAACGGTACGCGTCATTGAACGGTACACCGGTCGGGATCGCCATCCCGTTGGTGACTTCGTAGGCGGCGTCCCAACTCTCGAATATTCGAAAGTAGTGATAGAAGGCGATGACGGTGACGAGGCCAGTAATCGTCACTGCTGTACGATAGACTGGCGCAACTTGCGACCGCCCGAGCCAGAAAAACAGCGTCGCAGCGCCCATTGTAGCGATACCGAACGATAGGGCGTTGTACACCAAATTGAACTGACTCGCAGAGAGCTCCATCATCATTGATCTCCCGAATTCCAACAAAATTGACGTTGTTCTTCAGTCTCAAAAAAAATAACATGGCTTTTCAAAGCTCTGGGAACTGAAAAGTCCAATTGAGATACGGCTGAAAGTGTTGCCGGCTGCGGAAAATTAACCTGTGATAAGCCGGTTGCCGACATCACCCCTACCACGTCCCGAATACCACGTCGCAATACGGTGGGGAAAAGCCGCCGGATCATCATCGCGAACTCCTCTCCAGTGTATTGAAACATCTAATGAGAAATGCGCGCTATAGGAGTGTCTGGGGCGGCTTTGCTCTTTCCCACAAACAAAGCGTGGTCTTTAGCATCGTCAGATGCGAATGTCTTTATCCTGTGTCTGGATTCAAAACGCAGGTATCGGTGAAAGGGGGGAGTTGATGATGAATTGCGGCAGTGGGACCGCCGGGCAACGCCGGAGGTGGGCAGATAATTAGTCAGTCAACAATGCCGAGGCCTTTGAGGGTCTGTGGATACTGGTGTTTGAATGCAAAAAAGCCTTTGGTCGCATGGGGCCACAGACCCTCGTCCCAAGACCGTCTTATCATTGTCAAATCAATATTGTGCTCTGCCAGCCGGTCGTGGTACTGCGCGAGCCATTCCGCGGTCGGACCCGCCGGCGCCCACGCGGTGACGACATGGCGGACTCCCGTCGAGCGGGCCCAGTCGACCATCGCGTCCAGACGCACCTGTCCGGAAACGGCGACCGTGGAGCACCCGCACCACGTCCGGACGCGCTCGAGGGCGTCGCCAACCGCACGGACCGAAAACGCCGCTGGCCCCGGGCCGGCCGGCAGGGGCGACCGCCCCCTGGTCCGGGTCAGGCCCGCGGCCGCCTGGACCCGCCCGGGCGGAATGCCCAGGCTGACCGGGTCGCAGTCTTCCTCGGTGACGAGCAAGGCGACAGCCTCATCGCCGTTCAGCCGGCCGGCCGGCGGCAACGGTTGCGGTGGTTCCGGGCGGGCCTCCTCCAGGGGCACTGCGGAGGTCGCCAGTCCGGGCGTGTCCGCGAACCGGCCGGCGGTGTAGCGGGCGATGTTGTCAGCCCGGGCCAGATAGGTCTTGCCGGGGGTCTGCAGTCCGGCAACCCAGCGCCAAGACAAGGTGTTGGAGGCCGGATCGCCGTCCAGAAGGTGGCGAAGGAAGAGATCGGCGCCCAGCGGCCAGGGCAGCTTCAGCGTGAAGATCCAGATGCTCGCGAACCACATCCGGGCATGGTTGTGGAGATAGCCGAGGCTCAGCAGTTCTCGGACCCAGGCATCGAAGCAGGCGATGCCGGTTCGCCCCGAGACCGCCGCGTTCCATCGCTCGAAGAGGGCGGCATCGCGGTCGAGTTCGTCCGCCAGCGCCGCGACATCCTGGCGGTACCGCGCCCAGACTGCCGGCCGCATTTCCAGCCATCCCTTCCAGTATGTCCGCCAGAGCACCTCCTGGAGAAATTTCTCCGCCGCCGCCGCGCTGTGGTACCCGAGGACGGTCTCCGCGACCTCTTCTTCCCGGATCAGCCGGTGGCGGAGGTGCGGCGACAGCAGAGAGACGTTCTCGCGGTTGCCGGGGCCGAGATCGAAGTTGCGGCGCTCCGCGTACCGGCGCCCGGCACCTGGCAGAAAAGACCGGAGGCGGGCGGCGGCGGCACCCCGGCTTGGTGCTGGCAAACCGGCGGTCGGGTCGGCGGGCAAAACGAGCTGTTGCGGCTCGGACATCAAATCGGCCTCGCGTCTCGGTGTTGCCGGCCGGTACGCGCGATGGCGCCGTGCCGATCAGCGGCGCGGGCGAAAAGTCCTGGCCCTTACGACCCGGCGGCCTCGCGGGAGACCGTGCAGGCGCCGGCAGCGTGGGCTGGCAGCGGCCGCCTGAAGCCGGAGCCGGGTGTGTCTACTGACGGATCCCCTCAACGTTCAGGTTCAGCTCCACCTCGCGGGCCTCGGGACCGAGGTTGTAGTCGATCCCGAAGTCGGCGAGCGTCAGCCGGGTCGTGCCGGCAAAGCCGGTGCGGTAGCCGCCCCACGGATCCGCGCCGCCGCCGATGAATTCGGCCTCGATGGCAACTTCGCGGGTCACGCCGTTGAGAGTCAGATCACCGTAGATCACGCCGGTATTCTGACCGGTGAGCTCGATGCGGTTGCTCTCAAAGGTCGCCGTCGGGTGACGGTCGACATGGAGGAAATCGCTGCTGCGCAGGTGCTTGTCCCGCTCGGCATGGTTCGAATTGATGCTGGCGGTGGCAATCTCAACGTTGACTTGCGCAGCCTCCGGCTGGTCCGGATCGAACTGGTAGCGGCCGGAGAAGGCGTCGAACCGGCCGGTCAGCCAACTGTAGCCGAGATGCTTGATCCGGAAATTGATCGAGGCGTGGGCGCCCTCGGTGTCGATGACGTAGGTGTCGGCGAGCAGCGGTGCGGGGGTAAACCCGGCCACCAGGGTGGCGGCCGCGACGAAGACGGGCAGACGCATGACACAAACTCCTTCATTCAATCGATGGGGTTGGTGGACCGGCTGCGGCCCCCCAGCATCCGCCGCAGGACGTCATCACGGTCGATGAAATGATGCTTGAGGGCGGCGAGCATGTGGATCGAGGCGACAGCGATCACCGCGTAGGCGAGGGACTCGTGGATCAGTCCGGCCCGATCCTCCATGCCCTTCTGCTCATAGACCGCTGGCACGGCAAACAGTCCGAAGACATCGATTGGCCGGCCGTCAACGGTCGAAATCAGGTAGCCGCTGACCATCAGGGCGAGCAGCAGGGGATAGAAGCCCCAATGCACGATCCGCGAGGCCCAGCGGTCGAGGGGCCGCAGCTCGCCGTCGCCGGGTCGCGGGGTGAGAACCCGCCAGACAAACCGGCCAACCAGGAGACCGAGAAGGATAATGCCAACGCCTTTGTGAATGTCGGGTGCCAGCCGATACCAGGGGCTGTAGTAGTCGAGGGTACGCATCCACAGGCCGAGCGCGAACATGACGACGATCGCCGCGGCCATTCCCCAGTGCAGGACACGGCTCACCAGACCGTATGCCGTTGCGGTGTTGAGCAGGCGCATGACCAGAGAAATCCCGATCCTCACGTATCCGCCGCCTGGTTGACGGCCAGTGGTTCGATGCTGACGGATGGGGCCCATCTGTCAGAGGAATCGAACCACAAGATCAATCGTTGCGTGGATCGACCGATCATCCGCTTGGGAACCAGGCGAAGGATCCGATCCACCAGCGCGGATTTGAGGTCGGCTGATCGCAAACTGAAGGGTGGT
>CAYVUM010000049.1:0-25638 GCA_964454795.1 uncultured Rhodospirillaceae bacterium | reverse complement strand
GACAACCAACAACGCCGCCCACGTATCCCTCCTCTGCCATACCGTGTCAAAGAGCAAAGTCCTCAAGCGGCCCCAACCACCGTTGGGCGCCATCCAGACGAACAGCCTGAGGGAGGTGGTGCGACACTTGGCCGCGACCACGAGCGACAGAAGTAGCGCGAAATGCTCCCCGTCGCAAGGGCAAAAATCGCGCTGCACACCCGTGCGTCCTGCCGCTGGCTTCGCGCGGCCGTCACGACGATCCAGCTTCCTCAAACGCGGTCGTGCTCCCGGATCGCTGCAAGCACAGGCGCCAAGCCCCTGGCCGGGCTGGCCCCGGCAAACATCATCGCTCCCGTCAATGGCGGACCAAAGGCCAGAAGCGGAAATGAGCGTCAGAGGCCACGCCGATCAAGATCGCCGCAAAAGAAAACTCGAATGCCCGTGGCGGCCGGCAAGGCCCGGGCAACGGTTGCCGGCGACGGCCGGGCGCCGGCAGTGCGCTGGCCCCTGTGGGGAAGTTCAGCGCCGGTTCGTGGGGACCTGTTCCCGGATCGCGGCCGCCCGCCGCTTCCGCGTCTGCATGGCGGGTGGCGAACGCCAGTGTTAACCGGTGAGAGCCCGGATGACATCCACAGGAGGCTGTGCTAGTGGTTCGAGGCTGACGGATGAGTCCCGTCCGTCAGCTGAATCGAATTACAAGATCAATAGTTTAGTGGTTCGATGCTGACGGAGGAGTCCCATCCGTCAGCTGAATCGAACCACAAGATCAATCGTTGAGTGGATCGACCGATCATTCGCTTGGGAACCAAGCGGATGATCGGTCGATCCACTGGCACCACATGTGAAGAACAGGAACGGCCGCGGCGTGCCCCCCGGCCACACTGCGGAGGTTCGGGCCATGAAAGACATTGTCGCAACCCTGCACAAAGAGCACGCGAACATTAGCCAGTTGCTTGACGTCCTGCAACGACAGGTTGACGCTTTTGACCGTGGCGAGCGGCCAGACTATGATATTGTTGAAGGTGTTGCCGACTATTTCCTCAGTTATCCCGATCTCTATCATCATCCAAAAGAGGATTTGATCTTCGAAAAACTGAAGCAGCGCGATCCGGCGGTGGTGGAGCGCATTGGCGATCTCCGCCGGGAGCACGATGAACTGGCCGCCCGCACCCGCAAGTTTGCCACCGGCGTACGCGCCATCCTTGACGAGGCCGGCGTCTCCCGGGAGTCGTTCCATCAGTGGGCGGTCGCCTTCATCGACCTGCAGCGCGACCATCTGATGCGCGAGGAGCGCCTGTTTTTCCCGGCTGCTCTCTCCGCCCTGACCCCCGGCGACTGGGCAGAGATTGCCGATCGGATCAGCGATAATGAAGATCCCTTGTTCGATGCGGCCGCGGGCGGCCGCTATGATGCGCTGCGCCGCAACATCCTGTCCTGGGCTAACGAACCGGAAACCTGAGCACGACGCCTGCCCCGACACCCGCGCGCCACCCGCCGCGCCCGCAAGCCGCTGCCGGGGTGCCTGCCGCACAGACGGGCGTGCCGCTCACGGCAGTTCGACCGCATAGGTCTCGAGCGGCGGCACCACATCGATCAGCCCGCGCTCATGGGCGAAGTTGGCAAAGCGGCGATAGCGGGTGCGGTCGAGTGCGGCCGGCCGAAGCGCAAACCGCACAAGGGTATCCGCCCAGGCCCGTCGATTGAGCTCGTCATCCAGGTCGGGATAGGCGGCCGCGAAAAGTTGCCAGCTCTCGTCCGGATGGTTGAGGACATACAACGTTGCCTGTTCGAGGGCATCGAGGACCGCCCGCAGGCGGGGATCGCCGAGGGCGTCGCGTCTTGCCACCAGGATCAGCTCATCATAGGCCGGCACGCCGTGGTCCTCCGGGAAAAACGCCCTTCCCGGGCGGCCGGCGAGCTCCAGCTGAGTGAGTTCGAAGTTCCGGTAGGCGCCGATCACCGCGTCGACCCGACCGGACAGCAGCGCCGGAGACAGCGAGAAGTTGACGTTGACCAGGGTGACGTCGCCGGCGCTCAGTTCTCCGCTGGCCAGCATCGCTTCAAGGAGCGCCGCCTCGAAGCCGCCGACCGAATAGCCGATCTTCCGCCCCTTCAGATCGGCGATGGTCTTCACAGGTCCGTCCGCCAGGGTGACCAGGGCACTGAGCGGCGTCGCCACCAGCGTGCCGAACCTGACCAGCGGCAAGCCTTCCGCGACCTGGATGTGCAGCTGCGGCTGATAGGAGACGGCGATGTCGGCCTTGCCGGCCGCCACCAGCTTCGGCGGGTCATTGGGATCAGCCGGCGCAACCAGTTCGACCTCCACGCCGGCGTCCGCGAAAAACCCCTTCTCGCGGGCCACAACCAGCGGCGCGTGGTCGGGATTGACGAACCAGTCGAGCAGAACGGTCAGCGCCTCCGCCGCCGTCGCCGGACTGGGCCGCACAGTCAGAACCAGAACGGTCAGCAACATCACAAAAAGGGTGCGCATCAGAACCATCTCCTCCGAACCAGGGCATCGCCGCGGCGGGCGTTTTCGATCCACATTTCAGCGTCAGGCCCGGCCGGCACCGGGCTGACTGTCCGGTTGCCAGGGCAGGGCGCGGCGGAGGCCGGCGTCGATCGCGAAGTAGAGCGCGACGGCCAGAACCCCGAGGGTCGCCAGGGCCGCAAACATCAGGTCCACCTGCAAACGGGCATTGGCGTGGAGCATCAGGTATCCGAGGCCCTGCGATGAGCCCACCCACTCGCCGATCACAGCGCCGATCGGCGCCACCGCCGCGGCAACCCGCAGGCCTGAGGCGAGGGCCGGCAGGGCCGCGGGCAGCCGCACCCGCAGCAACGTCATCCGGGGACTTGCGCCCATCGTCTCCGCCAGATCGAGCCATCCGGGCTCGGTCCGGCGCAATCCGTCGTAAAACGCCGCGGTGACCGGGAAATAGATGATCAGGGTCGCCATCGCGACCTTGGAAGCAAGCCCATAGCCCAGCCACAGCACCAGCACCGGCGCAAGTGCGAATACGGGCAGGGCCTGGCTGAGCACCAGCACCGGCATCAGCCAGCGCCGCAACGGCCGCAGGTGGGCCATGGAGAGGGCGCTGGCGCAGCCGAGCAGCACTCCGATGGCGAGACCGAGAACCATCTCCAGGCCCGTCACCCCGGCATGACCGAGGAGGCGGAAAGCGTTCTCGCTCCAGGCCAGAGCGACATCGGCCGGCGCCGGTAGAATATAAGGCGGCGCGCCAGTGAGGATAACCAGCGCCTGCCAAACAGCGATCACCCCGGCAGCCGTCACGATCGCCCGGCCCGCCGGCGCCAGCGCTTTCATTCCGAGGCCTCCGCCAGCTTGCGGAGCAGCAGCCGGTGAGCGTCCAGGATCGCAGGGTCGTCGACCGCCCGCGGCCGGGAGCCCGGCGGGACCACCATCGTCTCGAGGCGGGCCGGCCGGCTGGACATGAGAACAAGCCGGTCGGCGAGACGCAGCGCCTCCAGCGGATCATGGGTCACCAACAGCACCGTGCAGCCGGACAGGACGCGTGCGGCAAGGGTCTGCAGCCGGATGCGCGTGATCGAATCGACGGCCGAGAACGGTTCGTCCATCAGCACCACAGGACGGTTTTCCATCAGGGTGCGGGCGAGCGCCGCCCGTTGCCGCATACCGCCGGACAGCGCGGCCGGTCGCAGGTGCCCGGCTTGTGCCAGTCCGACCGCGGCGAGCAGCGCGGCAGCGCGCGCCACAACCGCGGAATCGCGGCGCTCCCCGCGCAAGCTCCGGCCGAGCAGCACGTTCTCGATCACCGTCAGCCACGGCAGCAGCAAGTCCTGCTGCGCCATCATCGAGACCCGGCCGGCCAGCGGCCGGCCATCCGTGCACAGCACTCTGGCACGGGCAACGTCGCCCCGGGTCAAGCCGAGGATCGTGCGGATCAGCGAACTCTTGCCACAGCCGGACGGCCCCAACAGGGCGGTCCAGCTACCGGACGGAAGCGTCAGCGCCAGGTCGTCGAACAGGGGTAGCCCGGCATAGGTCAGCGAGGCGCCGGTGAGTTGCACGCCGGGCGGCGGCAGATCGGGCACAAACGGAGAAGGCGGGATCAATGCGTCGGGCACGCCACCGTTCCTACGCCGGCATCAACCGGATCAGGTTCAAGGGGTCGTCTTCCCGAGAAGACCTCTCAGCCGGACCGCCGGCTCCCCCCGGTGCTTCTGCTGTGGTATATGATCGGCCCGGCAGTTCTCAGCAAGGTGCGATTATGACGGCGACGCGGCGGGCATTCCTGAAGGGTCTGAAGGGTTCGCTGGCCCTGGTCTGGGTCGGCACGGCCGCCCGGGGAGCGAACGAACAACCGGCCGATGCCGACGGCCGGGTGCCGCTCGCCATCGCCACGGGCGAGGGCACGGTGACCTTCCAGGTTGAGGTGGCCGGGACACCGGAAGCGAAGGCGCGGGGCCTGATGTTCCAGGAAAGCCTCGCCGAAGACCATGGCATGCTGTTCCTGTTCGATCCGCCCGCCAACATCGCGATGTGGATGAAGAACACGCTGATTCCCCTCGATATGCTGTTCATCGATGCGAACGGGCGCATCGTCAAGATCGCCGCCCGGACAGAACCGCATTCCACGGTGGCCATCACCGCCGGCCAGCCGGTTCGCGCGGTGCTGGAAATCAACGGCGGCGCATCACAACGATTTGGCATCCGCGAAGGGGATACCGTGATCCAACCGACGTTCGTGCCGGCGGCGGAGCGCTGATCATCCGGACCGGACAGACCTTGAGCCGACAGCCTTTTCAGTACGCGACTCCCGGAAAGCGCGAACGACCCGCGTCGCTGCTCAACATATTGGGTATGCGAAATTCGCGGTTGCAAATTCGGCGCCGCAACATGCACATATGCGTAAACAAGGCTCAATGCCGGTTCACCACCGCCAATTGAGGAGTGGGATGGAACGTCTGGTGATCAACGCTGTGGAGGTTCCATGCCGGAAATCCGTTTCACTTCCGACGAGATCGCCCGGTTCGTTGCGCGCTTCGAAACACTTCCCGGCGTCAGCCACTGGAGCCGGCGAAGTGGTGCCCATGGCGAAGACGTCATCGAACTTGCCGGCGAGAGTGGCCGGCCGGCGCTCAAAATCGCCAAGTCGGCGGAGACCTACGCGGCGACCGGATTTGACGGTTGGGGCCTTGTGGTCTGTGACAGCTTCGATGAACTTCTTGAGGTCCTGAGTTCGTATCAGCTCCGCTCGCCGTCCGCCCGCACACCTGACCGGAGACCTCGCGCGGCATGACCGCTTCTGACCTCTGTGCCACGTGGCGGCAGCCAGGAGCGTACATCCCGGTCGCCGGGAGCACGGCCGCGGCGGCGACCAACTGTTCCAACGGACGATAGGGAGCCACGGAAAGCTGCGCTATAAGCCGGCGATTGCCGCCACCGATCGTCGCATCCCGTGAGCCGATTCCCGTCTGTCCCGCCCCTGGGCACCGAAATCCGTGACTTGGTCCGGCTGGCCGGCCCGGTTGTGGTCGCCCGGTCAGGAGTCATGTTCATCGTCCTTGCCGACACCGCCATGGTCGGCCGGCACTCGGCAACCGAACTCGCCTATCTCGGGATCGGCCTGCAACCAGTCACGGCGGTCCTGCTCACCGCAACCGGGTTGCTGCTCGGTACCCTGGTCAGCGCCGCGGCGGCCCTGGGCGCGGACCAGCCGACCGCGTGCGGCGCCGCTTGGCGGCGGGCGCTCCCGGTCGCGGCAATTGCAGGGGCGATGATCGCCGCAGCGTTCTGGTTCGGCGCGCCCCTGCTCACCCTGCTTGGCCAGAGCCCGGAACTCGCCGCCGGCGGCGGGGCGGTCGTGCGCATCCTCGGCCTCGGCCTGCCCGCCTTTCTGATCTTTCTCACCACCAGCTTCTTTCTGGAGGGCATCCGCAGGCCGCTGCCGGGGATGGTGTTGATGCTGGTCGCCAACGTGCTCAACGTCGGCCTCAACTGGCTGGTGATCGGCGGCAATCTCGGTCTGCCGGCCCTGGGTGCTGAAGGGGCAGCGTGGGCAACCACGGCGGTCCGGATTTTTCTTGCCCTCGCCCTGGTTGCCTATGTCTGGTGGTTGCCGGACCGGGACCGCTTCGCCGTCCGCCGGCGCCCGGCGGGCGGATGGCGCGCCTGGGAACTGCAACGCCGGATCGGCCTTGCTGCCGGCGCGAGCCTCGGGGTCGAATCCACCTCGTTCAGTGTGCTCGGCATCTTTGCCGGCTGGCTCGGGGCGGTGGCGATGGCCACCTACGCCCTCGGACTCAATCTGATCGCGCTCGTCTTCATGTTTGCCGTCGGCCTCGGTGGTGCCACTGCCGTCCGGGTCGGCCACGCCTACGGAGCCGGCGACCTGGCCGCCGCGGCGCGGGCCGGCTGGCTTGGCCTCGCCGCCAACACCATGGTTATGGGGGCCTTCGCGGCGATCCTGGCCACTGCGCCCGAGACCCTCACCGGCGCTTACACCACCGACCCGGCGGTCCTGGCCGTGGCCGTGCCGGTTGTCGCCTTCTCGGCGCTGATCCTCGTCACCGATGGCGCTCAGGCGGTGATGGCCAATGCCCTGCGCGGGCGCGGCGATACCTGGGTCGCCACCGGCTGTCATGTCTTCAGCTACGTTCTTGTTCAGCTGGGCGCCGCCTGGTGGCTGGCCTTCGAGCGCGGCCGGGGCGTTCAGGGCCTGTTCGAAGCGATCCTGATCGCCAGCATCGTCTCGGCGGTGTTGCTGACCGCCCGGTTTGCCTGGCTTGATGCACGCGAACGGCGAAACAGGCTTTCTAGACACGACTCAGCCGCGTAGACTGCGACTGCTTGCGGCGCTCGCGGAGGTCCCGGGAATGTCCTCACGGCGGCAGGACAAAGTGTGGCAGGACTTCGTCGCCTGGTGCCGCGCGCGCCGGCTCAAGCCGTTGCCGGCCCATCCCTGGACACTTGCTGCCTATGCCCGCTGGTGCGAAAGCCGCCACCGATTTCCGAGCCTCGCGCAGCGCATCCGGGCGATCGCCCGGCGTCATGTGCTGTCCGGCGCCGAGACCCCCGACCGGCATCCACTCGTCACCCGCACCCTCGATGGCATCGAGACCCGGGAGCAGTTGCGCAGCCGCCGCGCCGATCTGTTCCCCGGCACCGAAGCCGAAGCCGAAGCCGAAGCCGCCCCGGCCGGCCGGAAAACGACGCGCAAGGCGGCGAACGCCATCGATCTGGACCGCGCCGGCCGCCGCCGGCTCCGCGCCACCCCGCCGCTGGTCACCCGCCGGCCACAGCCACAGCGCTGAGGCCGCGAGGGGCAGCAAGGCGCTCCCAGGACTTGCCGCGGCTCCCGCCGGCCGCTACGATCGCACGTGCAAAATCAATTGTGCGGCGCCGTCCGGGGCGGACGACGCATCGCCGGCAACTGAGGGGAAACGCCATGGAAGAGCTGAACGGCTATTACTTCGAGGATCTCAAGGAGGGGATGACGGCGATCTTCGCCAAGACGATCACCGAGGCCGACATCTACACCTTCGCCGGCGTTTCGGGTGATACCAATCCGGTTCACATCAACGAGGAATGGGCGGCCGGCACGCCGTTCAAGGGCCGGATCGCCCACGGCATGCTCGGTGCCGCGCTGATCTCCGCCGTGCTCGGCACGAAGTTGCCGGGGCCGGGGTGCATCTATGTCAACCAGACCCTGAAGTTCAAAGCGCCGGTGCGGATCGGCGACACCCTGGTGGCCCGGGCGACCGTCGCTAAGCTTCTGCCGGAGAAGAAATTTGCCGAGATGACGACGGTCTGCACCGTCGGCGAGACCGTGGTGATCGACGGGACGGCGACCTTGATGGTACCGGCCCGGAGCTGACCACCCCCGGCCACCCACCCCCGGCCGCTTCCGCACCATGGATCCTGAGCACGGAGGACGCGATGGACGCTGTGAGCCTTGCTGCCCACGATGAAGCCCTCAACACCTACCTGCGCCTCAGCAGTTTTCCGGTGGCCGTCACCTTCCTCACGTCCTGGGACGACGCCCCGCCGAAAGCCCGCCGCCCAAGCCGCGACCTCGGCAACACCTTGACCACTTGCCAGGCGATTTCGATGTCGCGGCGGTACGGCTGGGTTCTGGCGCTGGGCCGGGAGGACTCCTCCTGCGTGCTGGGAGCGATGGCGCTCGGCCTGGAGAGACGGCTGCCTCACTACACCGAGGGCAACCTCTGCATCGATCTCTACACGGAGAGCCTGGAGGCGGGCCGGCTGAGCGAGGAGAGCGTACCGAAGCTGCCCGAGGGCGCTTACGTGGGCGTTGTTACCGCGCCGCTGGCCAAGGCCGCAGGAACACCGGACACGGTGATCATCTACGGCAACTCCGCCCAGATCATGCGACTCGGACAGGCGGTGTTGTGGAAGCGCGGCGGCGTGCTGAGCTCGGCGTTTCGCGGCCGCATCGACTGCGCCGACCTGGCGATCGCCCCCCGGACCACCGGTGAGCCGCAGATGATCGTGCCCTGCACCGGCGACCGCATCTTCGGCCAGGTCCAGGACCACGAGGTCGCGTTCTCGTTCCCGTTCGCGATGATCGACGCGGTCATCGACGGCTTGGCTGCCACCCACAAGGCCGGCGCGTCCCGCTATCCGGTGACCAACTGGCTGAATTACACCGGCGGCTTCCCGCCATCCTACGACCGCTACCGTGACATGCTCAACGACGCCGGCCCGCCGGAGGCGGAGAAATAGAGAGCAGGACGAACCAGGAAAAACAGTGGCTGCACCGGGGCCACCGGACGGCGGTCAAGCAGCAAACCGGCCCCGAATCAACACCCGGTGCAGGCTTCCACAGGGAGGCCCTGGTCGATCCAAGCCTCCATCCCGCCGTCAACGTTGTAGACCTTCGTGTAGCCGATCCGGGTGCTGATCGCCTCGGCGATCGCCCGGGAGCGGGCGCCGGTCCAGCAGATCAGTGCGACCTCATCCTCGGGTCCGGCAACCGCGATGAAGCGGTCCGGAAAGCTCTCCACGAACCGGCCGCGGAGGTCGAACGCGGTAATCCGCTCCGCCCCGTCGATGATCCCGGTCTGCCGCCATTCCTGGGGCGTCCGCAAGTCGACGACCGGCACGCCGCGATCGAGGAGCGCCTGCAAGCCTGCTGCATCGACGGTCCGGTAGACGGGATCGGCGACCGCCGCCGTCGCCGCGATCACCGTGGCAAGCACCGCCGCTCCGGTCGGTGTCAGCACCCGGTGACCGGCCGACCGCCGCTCCGGGGCTGCGGCATGCTCAGCCGCCACAGGCCGCCTCCATCTCCCGGTGGGCGCGGGTGAAGCCGCTGAGGGAGTAGGTATCCGTGGTCAGGGTCTTGCGCTTCGATCGCCCCTTGATCACCATCTCCCGGCCGGCCTTCATCGCCGCGATCAGTGCCTGATCATCCTCATCGTTGTGGGCCCAGGCATCACCGTTACCGTCCCCACGGTTGCGGACAAACAATTCGAACCTGGCCTCACCGTCGATGTCCACCTCGACGCTGCTGTCATCAAGGTAAGGATAGCCCGCCTCGACCGAGACCACGGCGTGGGATTTTTCGGCCGGCCGCAGGGTCACCAGCACGTAGGTCTCACCGCGGCTGGTATAATCGCCTTTGGCAGACTTGGGCTGGCTGGCGATGTAGCACAGTGGCCGGCCGTCCTCCGTATCCCGAAAGGCGGTCCAGTCGCCGAAGGTATCGATCCGTTTCGCCTCGCCGCGCGCCTCGGTTGCGGCGGCAACGGCGACGAACAGCAGAGCAAGGACAGTGGCGCGTAACATGGCCGAACACATAGCCCGTCGGCGGCCGGTTTGCCAAGCCGGCGATTGGCGGGCGCAGCGGGATGCGGGCCGGCGCCCCGCCGGAACACCACGGAGGGATGCGTGAGCGCAGCCTGCAATCCCGTCCTGGTCGAAATCTGGCGCGGTTCTGTCGTCGAGAGCCGGCATCGCGGCGCCGCCGCCGTGGCACGCGCCGATGGATCGGTGGTGGCAGCCTGGGGGACGATCGGGGAGCCGATCCTGCCGCGATCAGCGATCAAGCCGTTTCAGGCGATCCCGCTGGTCGAATCGGGGGCGGCTGACCGGTTCGGCTTCACGGCGGCGGACCTGGCGCTTGCGTGTGCCTCGCATTCCGGAGAGGCGTTCCACATCAACGGCGTGGCCAGCCTGCTGCGGCGCCTCAGGCTCAGCGCTGCCGACCTGGTCTGCGGCGGTCACCTCCCCTATGACGATGCGGCCGCCCGGGCCCTCATCCGCGCCGGGCGCGGCGCCGGTCCGCTGTACAACAACTGTTCGGGCAAGCACGCCGGGTTCCTGGCAACGGCGCTGCACCACCATGAGCCGACCGGCGGCTACGTCAGTCCGGCCCATCCGGTGCAGCGGCGGGTCCGCTTGGCGTTGAGCGAAATGGTTGACAGTGGCGACGGCCCGCTCCCCGACGGCGTCGTCGACGGTTGCGGCGCGCCGAACTTCCCGATCACTCTCCAAGGGCTGGCGATGGCCATGGCGCGGCTGGCCGACCCGCGAAGCCTTCACGCGCGACGCGCCGGGGCCGTCCGCCGGATTGTCGCGGCGATGGTCGAACACCCGGTTCTGGTCGCAGGGTCGGGCCGCTTTGACACCGTTATCATGCAGGCCGCCGCCGGCGCGATCGTCTCCAAAGGCGGCGCCGAGGGGATTCAGGCGGCGGCCCTGCCCGGCGCCGGCCTGGGCCTTGCCGTCAAAATCGACGACGGCGGCAAGCGCGCCGCCCAGTGCGCCATGGCGACCCTGCTCGCCCGCTACGGCCGTCCGAATGGGGCGACCCGGGCGGCACTCGCCGGCTGGCTGGAAACGCCGGTCCTCACCGCCGCCGGCCAGCGCGCCGGCACAATCCGGGCAGCGGTGCTGTGGTCCGGCGATCCCGGGTGTTAGAGCGGGTCGCCTCCCAATAGGATCGCTCCGCGATGCTATTGGGAGGCGTGAATCCGCTCTACCCTGTTGAATCAGAGCAGATTCACCCGATCAGATTGGATCGCAAAGCGATTCAATCAGATCGGGATCTGCTCTAGCCGCCCGGCTTAGCCTGGCGCCCCGCGCCCTCGCCCCTCTCGGCGGGACCGGGGCGCGCCGTCGACGCCGCGCTTGCCACCCCGGCGATCCTTGGAGACCGGTCTTCCGTCGCTGGCGCATCGAGGCCCGTGGATGTGGGATGTGGTTGCCGCCCTGCGGCGGCGGCACGGCAGGACGGCAGTCCTGCAATTACGCCAGCATCACGTCGCCGTCGGTGAAGCGGAGGGTTTCGATACCGGAGAGGGAGTCGATCCCGTCACGGCCCGCCACCGTGTCGGTGATCGTATCGCCGGCGATCGCATACTCTGCCAGCACGCCCCGGTATACCGCCACGTCGTCGCCGTCGCCGCCGATCAGCCGGTCATCGCCGCCACCGCCGGTCAGGATGTCGGCGCCGGCGAAGCCCGAGATCAGGTCGTCGCCGTCCTCGCCGTCGAGCCGGTTGGCGCCGTCGTCGCCGGTGAGGTGGTCGCCGTAGGCTGAGCCGGTGAGGTTCTCGATCGCGGCGTAGACATCGCCGTTGGCCTCACCGCGGTCGCCGCTGCCCAGATGCAGGCGCGCCCGCACGCCCGAGGGTGCGGTGGCATAGCTGGCAGTGTCGATGCCCTCGCCGCCGTCGAGGAGGTCGGCGTTGCCGCGGCCGAACAGCAGGTCATCGCCGTCGCCGCCAAAGAGCTCGTCGGGCTGGTTGCCGCCGAGCAGGCGGTCATCGCCGCCGCCGCCGATCAGCACGTCGACCCCGCCGAACCCGGACAGGAAGTCGTTGCCGTCCTGCCCCTCCAGCCGGTTGGGACCGGGGTTGCCGTTGAGGTGGTCGTTGTGGGCCGAGCCGCGCAGGTTCTCCACCGAGGAGAAGGTGTCGCCGTCGGCCTCGCCACGGTCGCCGCCGCCCTCGCCGCCGTTAACGTTGAGCCGCGCCCGAACCCCGGCTAAGGCATGCTCGTAGCTGGCGGTGTCGGTGCCGTCCTCGCCGAGGATCCGGTCGCCGCCCTCGCCGCCGAGGATGACGTCGTCACCGCCGCGGCCGACCAGGAAGTCATCGCCGGCAAGGCCTTCGAGGATGTTGGCCGCGCCGTCGCCGTTGAGGTGGTCGTCGTGGTCCGAGCCGCGCAGGTTCTCGATCGAGACAAAACTGTCGCCGTCGGCCTCGCCGCGGTCGCCGCCGCCGAAATCGAGCCGCGCCCGTACCCCCGCCGCAGCGCCTTCATAACTGGCGGTGTCGATGTCCGTCCCGCCGTCCAGGCTGTCGGCCCCGGCGCCGCCGATGAGCGTGTCATCGCCCGCCCCGCCACTCAGCGTGTCGTTGCCGCCCAGCCCCGAAATCTCATCATCGCCACCGAGACCGTCGATGGTGTCCGGGCCCTCGCCGCCGGCGAGCACATCCGGTCCGTCTGTGCCCCCGCCGACGCCCGAGGTCACCGTGATCTGAGCGGCCGCGATATTGTTTGCTTCGCTGCTTTCCGCGACGACGTCGTCGACGTCGGCGATCACCCCGACCCAGTAGGTGCCGGAGGCAAGGCCGGCGGGCAGGCTCGCTTGATCAGTGAAGTGGAGGGCGCTGCCGGCAGTGAGCGTGAACAATCCGATCCCCCCGACCGGCAGTTCGGTGTCGTCGGTGGTCACCGTCGCGTCCGTGGAAAGGTAGACACCGCGTTGGAAACCCCTTGCGGTGGCGGCGCCGATATTAGCGAGGTCATATTCGACGGTGAGGGTGTCACCGGCCCTGATCGGCGGGATGGCGTCGGAAACGCTCAGGTTCTGGACAGCGAGGTCGGGATCACCCTTGGGAGGTGAAATGAACAGGGTGTAGGAGCTCACATCGGGACCGCTGCTCCCATTGCCGAGGTTCTCAACGCGAATAAAGTAGGTGCCCGACGCGAGGCCGCTGAGGGAAATCTGCTGGAAGCCCGTGGCGCCCGTGTCATCGGCAATTTTGACACCGGACGCATCGTAGAGTTCGAGATTGAGGGTGCCATAATTGAATTCATAGAATATCTGAATCTGGCTTGTAGCAGCACCGGGGATGACGATCTGAAAGCGGAACCAGTCTTCGTCACCCGCCGGCGAACTTAGAGTGTCCTCTGTAAAGTTGTCAGTGACCACGCCGAAATCGTAGGCTGTCCCAAAGGTATCGTTTGGCTCGAATGGGTCAGGCACGGAAAGAGGGGAAACCGACTCCTCGTTATCGGCGCTCAGACTTGAGAGGGATTGGCTTTCAAGCGTCATCGGTTCCACTGCCACATTGAACATTTGAAGCTCCGGTCAAGAATTTTCTTTCTTGCTTTTTTGTCACGTCTTTCGCCATTTGATGATTTCTAATCCGTCAAATGAATTATAGATGGGAGAGTTTGTCTGGTCTGGTATGCTTTGCCCCAGGCTCTCCACAACGACACCCTCGCAAAGACACAGACCGCAAATCAAATTTCCGCCTGCGATCTTTTCTTTTCGATACATTTGCCTCGATAATCCCGCCCTATCCAACTCCAAAAATTTTGCGGAATGCGTGGAGTGTGTCTTTACTTTTTATTACGCTACCACCTCACCGTTCCTTCCCGACAGGAACAAAAGTTGCCCCTCCGGCCGGCCGCTTATCCGTCGCATTGAATTTCACAAAAAATTTTGCGAATGGTTCGTCCCAGAGTCAAGAGTCTTATCGTCCGGAGCATTTGATGTTTGGCAGATTGGAATGGAAAATGATCAGGGAAACCGCCGCCGCATCGGCAACTTAAGAACAAATTCATGTGAAGTATGGAGGCAGTAGTCGATTTCCCCCCTCCCCCCCCCCTTGACTCAGCACACGCAAATCGGTTTCATTATATAAGAACGTTAAAATATTATATTTACATTGAACACGAGAGGATTGCGCGGTTCGAAAGCGCCGGCTTTTGGCACTTTTCGCCGTGTTATCCGGCTGGTTTTTGGGCGCCGCCTCGGCCTTAATCGGGAGCGCATGCTGGTGATCGCCGATCGCGCTTGCTGATGACCCTCGGGATTGTGGAATCGCCCTGCTCCTGCTGACCCACCCGATCAACAAGATCAGGCTGTCAGGCAGACGCCCCCCGAAAGGAGCCTCGCCGCAGGCCCTCGCAAGGATGGGATTTGAGGCCCGGGGTGGCAGGCTTTGAAATTCCCCCGGGACAGGCCCGGCCCTTCGGGTTGCATGCGCCGGCCTACTCCCCCCCGCGGTCCTCCACCTCCGGGGGCAGGGGCGGGGGCGGGGCGCAGAACGGTTCGAGGTGCCGGCGGAAATGGGGCGCGCCGTGGACGTGGGGAGGAAGCGGCCCGGCGGGTCCGCCGGGGGCCACCGGCCGCGCCGCAAACCGGCCGAAGCTGATCAGCCGGTCATACATGACCAGTGCCCCGGCCAGCGCCACGTTGATGGAAAACCGGGTCGGGATCCGGACCACATGGGCGCAGCGGGCGATCAGCTCCGGCGACAGGCTCCCCCGCTCCGGTCCCAGCACATAGGCGGCGCAGCGAGGATGCCGGAAGCTCGGCAGCTCGACCGCCTCTTCGGTGATCTCGATCCCGACCAGGCTGCAGCCCCGCGGCAGCACCAGCGAAGCGACGTCCGGAACGGCGTAGAATGGCAGGCTCGCCTCCGTGTCTGAGGTGTCGGCGCGCCGCCCCTCTGCGCGTGGATACCTCGCAGCGATCGTAAAGACGAAGCTGGCGTCGAACGCATGGGCGGTGCGAAACAGGCTGCCGGCGTTCATCGCCTTGCTGACCGCTTCGATGCCAATGCCGAAATAGCCGCGCATGCCGGCGCTCCGCTGGTGCCCCCCCTTCCAAAGGGTTCCTTTGAACGGGTCAGATGCGCATCAGGAACTGAAGGTTGCGTCTGGAGTCGAGACATTTCCTGAATGCATCGCTGCACCAGGCGCAAACGGTTGACGATACCCGGGGCGGGCGCGACGATGCGCAACACCTGTGGCAAGAGGAAGCGAATTACCGATGCGCGCTGTCGTCTGCAAGGCCCTCGGCGAACCGCTGACGCTGGAGGAGTTGTCGTCGCGATCCCCCGCCCCCGGCGAAATCCGCATTCAGGTCCGGGCCGCCGGCCTGAACTTCGCGGACACTCTGATCGTCAAGGGCGACTATCAGGTCAAACCGCCGCTGCCGTTCACCCCGGGCTTCGAGGTCGCCGGTGCGGTGATCGAGACCGGCGAGGGGGTGTCGGCGTTCGCGCCCGGCGACCGGGTCCTGGCGGTGATGCCCTACGGCGGCTTCGCCGAGGAAGCCGTGGTGCCAGCGACCGCAGCGTGGCGGCTTCCCGACGGGGTCGGCGATGAGGCTGCCGCCGGGTTTGCCGTCGCCTACGGTACCTCACACCTCGGCCTCACCTTCCGCGCCGGTCTGCAAGCCGGCGAGACCCTGCTCGTCCACGGCGCCGCCGGCGGGGTCGGCCTCACCGCCGTGGAGATCGGCACGCAACTGGGGGCCATCGTGATCGCCACCGCCGGCGGTGCCGACAAGCTCAGGGTTGCCGCCGAATACGGTGCCGACCACGGCATTGATTATCGCGCGGAGGATATTCGCAGCCGGGTCAAGGCGCTCACCGGGGGCCGTGGCGCCGATGTGGTCTACGATCCGGTTGGCGGCGAGTCCTTCGATGCCTCGCTTCGCTGCACCGCCCCCGGCGGTCGCATTCTGATTGTCGGCTTTGCCAGCGGCACCATACCGCAAATCCCCGCCAACATCCTGCTCGTTAAGAACCTGACGGTGATCGGCTACGCCTGGGGCGCGTTCCAGACGCTCGCGCCGGCCGCGATGGCCGCGTCGTTCTCCCAGCTGCTCGACTGGCTCGCCGCCGGACGGATCCGCCCGCACGTCTCCCAGACCCTGCCGCTCGCGCAGTTCGCCGAGGCATTCGAGCTGCTGAAGAGCCGCAAGGCCACGGGCAAGATCGTCCTGACCATGGGTTGACCGGCGATCGACCCGCTCCCCTTCGCTCGCAGCGCCGCCATGGCCTGGATCGGACACACCCTGGCGGCTCTTGGCCCGGGCGACGACGATGTCCCGGCTCTGGCATGGACCGGCGGCGAGCTGAGCCGCGCCGTGCTCCGCCAGCGGGTCGCTCAGGCAGCCCGCGCCCTGGCCGACCGGACCCCGGCGAACGGCCGGATCGCCATCGATCTTCCGAACGGACCGGCATTGCCGATCCTGGTCCTCGCCGCGGCGCGCGCCGGCCGGGCGGCACTGGTGTTCGACCCCGCCTGGCCCGCGGCGACCCGCCAGCGGGTGGTGGAGACGACGGCGCCGGACCTGATCGTCTCGCCGCACGCCGCAGACTGTCCCGCTGCTATCCTGATCGCCCGACCACCAGACCCTGGCGGAGAGGAGGAGGGGCCACCGCTGCCAGCGCCGTCCGGGGAGTCGGTGTTCTACGTCTCCTTCACCTCCGGATCGACGGGTGAACCGAAGGGGTGCGCCCGCAGCCACGCCTCATGGCTGGCATCGTTCGCCCTCGGCACCGCGGTCTCGGGAGTCGGGGCCAGCGACCGGGTGCTGACCCTTGGCGCTTTTGCCCACTCGATCCACCTCTATGCAGCCCTCGAAGCGATCCATTACCGGGCAGAGATCGCTTTCCTGTCCGCGTTCCGTCCCACCGACGCCCTCGACCTCGCCCGCCGCCGCGCCAGCACGGTCGTTTACGGCACCCCCGCCCACTACCTGATGATCGCCGAAACCGCCAGGCGCCGCGGCCTTCCGCCCCTGCCGGCGGTCCGGCGGATCGTCACCGGCGGCGCGAAGTGGCGCGCGCGGGTCCCCGAAGCAATCCGGCGGCTGTTTCCTGCCGCCGAGGTGGTCGAGTTCTACGGCGCCTCGGAGACCAGCTTCATCACCGCCGCCCGGGTCGGTGAGACCGTTCCGGCCGGCTCGGTCGGCTTTCCGCTCGCCGGCGTCGACCTGCAGGTCCGCCGCGCCGATGGCGTTCCGGCCAAAATTGGCGAGAGCGGCGCGATCTGGGTGCGGAGCCCTATGCTATTCAGCATTTATCTCTGCGGCGAGGATCCCGAGACCCGCTGGGACGGCGACTGGCTGACCATCGGCGACGTGGGGCACCGCGATGCGCAAGGCGCCCTGTTTCTGGACGGCCGGCGCAAGCGGATGATCGTCAGCGCCGCCCGCAACGTCTTCGCCGAGGAGGTTGAGGGAGCGCTCCGCGGCATCGCCGGAGTCGGCGAGGCAGCCGTGTTCGGCCTCCCTGACAGCCTCCGTGGCGAGATGATCGTCGCCGCCGTCTGCCCTGACCCGGCGGCAGGCCTTGATGAGCCCGGCCTGCGCAGCGCGTGTCGCGCCGTCCTGGCCGAGCCGAAAGTGCCGCGGCGCTTCGTGATACTGGATGACTGGCCGCTGACCAGCGCCGGGAAGACCGACCTCGCGGCGATCCGGGCTCAGGCCGAACGGCAGCTGCTCGTTCGATGACCGGACCTGAGCGGCCAGCCTGCCTGATCGCGGCCCGGCGGACCGCCGTGGTCCCCCATGGCGGCGCGTTTGCGCGCATGGAGCCGTGGCGGCTGGCCGCGGCAGTGATCGGGGCGGCGCTGAACGATGCCGCCCTCGCCGCCAGCGCAGTCGACGAGGTCGTTCTTGGCAATGCGCTGACCGGCGGCGGCAACGTTGCCCGGCTGGCAGCCCTCGACGCCGGCCTGCCGGAAACCGTTCCAGGGCTGACCGTCGACCGGCAATGCTGTGGCGGCCTGGATGCGATCATCCTCGCCGCGAGGCTGATCACCAGCGGTGCGGCCCGGGTGGTTGTGGCCGGCGGCTGCGAGAGCCATTCGCGCCGCCCGCACCGGCTGCGCCGGCCGCGCGATCCCGGCGAGTCGGCTGAGGAATACGAGCAGCCGCCGTTTTCCCCCTGGCCCGACCGGGACCCCGACATGCACGCGGCCGCGGCCCGGCTGGCGCGGGACCTGAATGTGGATCGGGCGGCGCAGGGCGCCTATGCGATCCGCAGCCACGAGAAGGCCCGGGCTGCCCGGGACAGCGGCCGGCTTTCCGACGAGATCGTGGTGATGGGGGAAGCCCCGGCCGACCACGATCCCTTCACCCGCAGGCTGAGCCCCCGGCTGTGCGCGCGGTCAACTCTGGTCGCCGGCGACCCGCAGTTCGGGGTCGATGCCGCCACGACGGCCGTCGCCGCCGATGCCGCTGCGGTCGTGGTGGTCGTCGACGCGGCGATCGCCGCAGCCTCGGGCCGCCCTGCGCTTGCTGTCCTGGATGGCGCCTGTGTGGGCGGGCCTCCGGAGATGCCACCGACCGCACCGATCGCTGCGATCCGCCGGGTCTGCTCGGCGCTGGGAGTCGACCCCGCAACGATTGACTGTTCGGAGGTGATGGAGGCCTACGCCGTGCAGGCGATCGCCTGCATCGATGGTACCGGGCTCGATGCCAACCGGGTCAACCCCGGGGGCGGCGCGCTGGCCCGGGGCCATCCGATCGGCGCCTCGGGCGCGATCCTCGCCGTCCGGCTGTGGCATGAGCTCACCCGCCTGCCGACCGGCGCAATCGGCCTCGCCGCGATCGCCGCAGCCGGCGGCCTCGGCACCGCGGCGGTGTTCCGGCTCAGCTCGCCGCCGGCCGACCGCTGAGCCTTTCCCCGGCGATCAGCGCCTGCCACTCGGCTTCGCTCAGGATCTCGACCCCCAGGTCCGCTGCCGTCTTCGCCTTGGAGCCGGCATCGGCGCCGACGACAACGAAATCGGTCTTTTTCGAAACGCTGCCGGCGACCTTGGCACCAAGCGCCTCGGCGCGGGCTTTGGCCTCGCTCCGGGTCATGGTCTCGAGGGTGCCGGTGAAGACCACGGTGCGGCCGGCAAGGGGACTGTCGCCCCCGGTTGCCGGCTGCTCCTCGCGGATCGTCAGCAGGTCTGCCAGGTCGTCAAGGATGTCGCGGTTGTGGGGCTCGGCCATAAACGCGGTCAGGTCCGTGGCAATCGCCGGACCGATGCCGTCGATCGCGACCAGCTCCGCCCAGGCCTCCGAACCTTCCTCGCCGGCGGTGGTCATCGCCGCCCGCCAGGCATCGAAGCTGCCGTAGGTCCGGGCAAGCAGCCGCGCCGTTGCCAGGCCGACCTGGCGGATGCCGAGGGCAAAGATCAGCCGGCCCAGTTCCACTGTCCGCCTGGCTTCCAGCGCAGCGAGCAGGTTGTCCGCCGACTTTGCCCCCCAGCCTTCCCGGGCGCGCAAGGCTCCTGCGTGATCGCCGAGGCGGAAGATATCGCCGGGGGTGCGAATCAGGCCGTCCTTCCAGAACGCTTCGATGTGTCGGGCGCCGAGGCCGTCGATGTCGAGGGCATCGCGGGAGACGAAATGCTTCAGCCGCTCCACCGCCTGGGCAGGGCAGATCAGTCCGCCCGTGCAGCGCCGCACCGCTTCGTCCCGCTCGCGCACCGCGAGGCTTCCGCACTCCGGGCAACGGGTCGGGAACTGGAACGGTCCGGCCCACGCGGGCCGTTCGGCGACGATCGCCTCGACCACCTGGGGAATGACGTCACCGGCCCGCTGGACGACGACCGTATCGCCGACCCGCAGGTCCTTGCGGGCGATTTCGTCCTCGTTGTGGAGGGTCGCCCGGGACACCACCACGCCGCCGACGGTGACCGGGGCCAGCACCGCCACCGGGGTGAGCGCGCCGGTCCGCCCAACCTGAACCCGGATGTCCTGGAGCGTCGTCCGGGCCTGCTCGGCCGCGAACTTGCGGGCAATCGCCCAGCGCGGCGCTCGGGCAACGAAGCCAAGCCGCTCCTGCAGGTCGAAGCGGTCGACCTTGTAGACGATCCCGTCGATGTCGTAGCCAAGGTCGGCGCGCCGGGTTTCCGTCTCGCGATAGAAGGCCTCCATCTCGGCGAGGCCGGTGCACCGCCGGGCCAGCGGATTGACCGGCAGCCCCCAGGCCCGGAACCTCTCCAGCAGCGACCAGTGGGTTCCGGCCACGGGCTCGGAGACCTCGCCGAGCGCATAGGCGAACATCCGCAGGGGCCGGGTCGCCGTGACTGCCGGATCAATCTGGCGCAGCGATCCGGCCGCGGCGTTGCGGGGGTTGGCGAACACCTTGCCGCCGGCGGCCCGCTGGCGGTCGTTCAGGGCGAGGAAATCATCGCGGGTCATGTAGACCTCGCCGCGCACCTCCAGCACCACCGGGGTATCGGCGAGTCGCGCCGGCACGTCGTCGAGACCGCGGAGATTGGCGGTCACGTCCTCGCCCTCGGTGCCGTCGCCCCGGGTTGCGCCCTGGACCAGCCGGCCGCGTTCGTAGCGGAGCGCCACCGAAAGGCCGTCGATCTTCGGTTCGGCGACGTAGGCAAGCGGCGGATCGGTCTCGGTCAGGCCGAGAAAGCGGCGCACCCGGGATACGAACTCGGCCAGGTCGCCGTCGTTGAACGCGTTGGCAAGCGACAGCATCGGCCGCGAATGCCGGACCTTGGCAAACCCGGCGGCCGGCGGCGCGCCCAGCCGACGGCTGGGGCTGTCGGCCCGGACCAGGTCGGGAAACCGCGCCTCGATGGCGTCGTTGCGACGGCGCAGGGCATCGTATTCGGCATCGCTGATCGTCGGCGCGTCGTCCCGGTGGTAGGCGGCGTCGTGGCCTGCGATCTCCGCAGCCAGGGCGGCGAGCTCGGCTTCCGCCTGCTCCCGGGACAGTTCATCAACGGGCAGGACCCGCAGGTCCCCGCTCATCCGCCCGAGATCTCCAGGGCGGGCGCCCGGGCGGTGGCAAGCAGGCTCTCAGCGGCGGCGCGGGCCTCTTCGGTGACGGTGGCGCCGGCGAGCATCCGGGCGATCTCTTCCCGCCGGTCGCCGGGGTCCAGCTCGTCCACGGACGTCCGGGCGCCGTCAGCGCCCACGGCCTTGCTGACCCGCCAGTGGACGTGACCGCGCGCCGCCACCTGGGGCGAGTGGGTGACAACCAGGACCTGGACGGCATCGGCAAGGCGGGCGAGGCGGTCGCCGACGGCGGCGGCTACGGCCCCGCCGATCCCGGCATCGACCTCATCGAAGATCAGTGTTGGCACCGGATCGGCACGGGCCAGCACCACTTTCAACGCCAGCATGAACCGGGACAGCTCGCCGCCGGAGGCGATCCGGTCCAGCGGTCCCGGCGGGGTGCCGGGGTTGGTCGCCACCTCGAAGGCGACCTGGTCCCAGCCACTGTCGGTCCAGCTGCGCTCGTCGCCGTCCGGCCCGTGGGGCTCGACCCGGGTGCGAAAGACGGCCCGGCCGAGGCGAAGCGGCCCGAGCTCGGCGGCCACGGCCTCATCGAGAGGTGCCGCCGCCCCCCGGCGCTCTTCGCTCAGCCGGCCGGCCGCTTCGCAATAGCGGAGACGGGCCTCGGCTTCTGCCTCCTTCAGGCGTCGCAGCGCCTCGCTGCCGTCATCGATCGCCTCAAGCCGCACCGCGAGGCTGTCACGCAGTGCCGCGAGGTCGTCAACGGCGGTGCGGTGCTTGCGCGCCAGCGCCCGCAGAGCGAACAGCCGCTCCTCCAGCTGCTCCAGCGTCCCGGTGTTCAGGTCCAGTTCGCGGCTGACGCGATCGAGTTGTGCTTCGGCTTCCGTGGCTTCCGTCGCGGCACGGTCGAGCGCGGTGAGCACGGAGTCCAGGCGTCCCCCGGCGCCGGCTGCGACCCGCTCCAGCGCCCGGATCGCCGCCCGCAGGCCGCCGGTCACACCGCCGCTGCGACCGCCAGCCCCGCCGGAGAGCGCCGCGGCCGCCTCCTCCAGCGCCCCGTGAAGCTTCTCGGCGGTGCGCAGCCCGGCCCGCCGTTCGGCCAGCGCCGCTTCCTCACCGGACTCGGGCCTCAGTTCGTCCAGTTCGGCAACCGCGTGACGGAGATAGTCCTCGTCGCGCACGGCGGCGGCGAGCGCCGCCTCGGCTTCGAGCCGCGCCTCGGTTGCACGCCGCCACTGGTCGCGGGCCGTGCGGACCGCGGCGACCGTCTCTGCGACGTTGCCGTAGGCATCGAGGAGATCGCGATGGCTGGCGGGGTCCATCAGCCTGTGGGTATCGAACTGGCCGTGGATTTCCACCAGTTCGGCGCCGATCCGGCGCAGCAGGCCAACCCCCACCGACTGATCATTGATGAACGCCCGCGACCGGCCATCCGCCTGGACAACCCGGCGGAGGACCAGTTCATCCTCGCCGGCGGGCAGCCCGTGGTCGTCGATCAGGCGGTGAGAGGGGTGTCCGGGGGGAAGGCGAAAGATGGCAGCGACCGTGGCGCGGTCGGCACCGTGCCGGACCAGCCGTCCTTCGGCCCGGGCACCGAGGGCCAACCCGAGAGCATCGAGCAGGATCGATTTTCCGGCCCCGGTTTCGCCGGTCAGGGCCGACAGGCCAGGGCGAAAGGTCAGATCGAGGCGGTCGACCAGGACAACGTCGCGGATCGACAGGGAGACGAGCATGCCGCCCGCTACCAGAACTTGTACCAGGACTCCTCGGGCTCGCGGATCGGTGTGTTCTCCACCACTTCATAGGTGTCGATGTACCACTCGCTTCCGGGGAAGTTATGGCCAAGGAGGGCAGCGACTTTTCGCGCCTCCGACTCAAGTCCGATCGCCGAGTAGGCCTCGACGAGGCGGTGCAGGGCTTCGGGGGTATGGGTGGTGGTCTGATAGACCTCGACGACCGTCTTGAAGCGGTTGATCGCCGCGAGATAATGCCCGGTTCTCAGATAAAACCGGCCGATCTCCATCTCCTTGCCGGCGAGGTGATCGCGGATCAGGTCGAGCTTGAGTGCGGCATCCCGGGAATAGGGGCTGTCCGGATACCGGTTCAGCAACTCCTCGAAGGCCGCCCGGGCCTCGATGGTCACCTGCTGATCGCGGGCCACGTCGGAAATCTGCTCGTAGTAGCAGAGCCCCTTCAGATACTGCGCGTAGGGCACGTCGGGGTTGGCTGGATGAAGCCGGATGAACCGGTCGAGCGCGGCGATCCCCTCTTCGTACTCGTTGGCCTGGTAATAGGCATAGGCAGACATCAGCTGCGCTTTTTTCGCCCAGGGGGAATAAGGATGTTGCCGCTCGACCTCGTCGAACAGCTGCGAGGCCTCATTGTTGTTGCCGCTCTCCAGGGCATCCAGGGCCTCGTTGTACAGGTCCCCTACCGGCCGCTCGGTATACTCGATTTCCTCAGTGGTCTCGCAGCCCGTAAGCGCCAGTAGAACAAACACGGCGCCCAGAACCAGCCGTCGCGCCGAACGAGGCCCTCTGGCGGGCGCGCCGCCGGCGGGCCGCCGGGGGAGCCGAAACCGAACCGGAGAACTGGAACTCGTCATCTGCATGGCGCGACTATACCATGGTGCCGGGCGCAGCGTGCAAGGAGTCCGTCACCGCTCAGCGGGCTTTCGGGCACACCGTCATTCCGGCGTCACCCTCACCGCAAAACCCGGTGGCTCAGGCGGTTCCGGCCGCGACGGCGCGGCGGTCTGTGGGGTCGAAGATCGAGAACCAGCGATCACCGGGGCGGAGGATATCCCAGCACCACGCCTGCGGCTCGGCATGCAAGGCGCGGATCAGCCGGTTGTTGGCCGTATGCCCGGAGCATATCCCCTGAAACCGGCCAAGGATCGGCGCACCTGCGAGATACAGATCGCCGAGCGCATCCAGCGCCTTATGGCGAACGAATTCGTCCGCGAAGCGCAGGCCATCGGTGTTGACGACGGAATCGCCATCGACGACGACCACGTTCTCGAGCGAGCCGCCCCGGGCCAGGCCGGCGGCGCGCAGCTGCTCCACCTCATGCAGGAAGCCGAAAGTTCTGGCGCTTGCCAGCTCTTCCTTGTAGCCGCCGTCGGCCAGGGCGAAGTCGAGGCTCTGGCGGGCGATCGCCCGGCTTTCGAACTCGATCTCCATCCCGAGGACGAACGAGGCCGCCGGCTCGAGCGACACCCGCCAGCCTTCACCGCCGACGCTCAGGGGCGAGGTGATGCGAATCGCCCGGCGCGGCCGCGCCTGCTCGACGATCCCGGCACAATCAATCAGGAACACGAACGGCTCGGCGCTGCCATCCATGATCGGCACTTCGGGACCGTCGATCTCGACGAGCGCGTTATCGACGCCAAGCCCGGCGAACGCCGACATCAGGTGCTCAACGGTGCCGATGATGTCACGCTCATCATTGCCGAGCACGGTGCACAGGCGGGTATCGATCACATGATCCCAGCGGGCGGGAATCACCGATCGATGGCGAAGGTCCGTGCGCACGAAGCAAATGCCGGTGTCGGGTTCTGCCGGGCCGAGGGCGAGACGCACTTTCTGGCCGGTATGCAAGCCGACACCTGTGCAGTGAATCGGTGCTTTAAGGGTTCGCTGCGGCACAAATCCCCAAGCGTTCGCACCTCGCGCCCGGCCTTCGTCCTGATACAGCGTCGCCATTTGAACCACCCGTTCCCGTCGCGTCTGACTCCCGTCTTCGCGACGCCCTGTCCCGATGCAATCAGTGCTCGACATCTGCCGACCGGTGTTGGTACCGGGTCTCCGTCAAGACTCTGCATCCGACAGCTAACCGCATCTCCGGGTGCACTCAAATCACGCTTTGTTACGCATTGTTTCGCACCTTGGGCGACCGCAGGTTAATTGGCCTGACGGCGCAAGAACGCCGGAATGTCCAGAAGATCCTCAGCCGGTTGCGACACCGGCAGGCGTTCATCGGGACTGAGCGCACCCAGCCGGCGTTGCCGGTCGGCTCCCTGTGGCGCCGGTTCCGGTGCCGGCTGCGGACGCGATTCGGCCTCGGATCGGGCTGCGGTGCGACCGCTACCGGTCATGCGCGCAAACAGGTTGGCCACACGCGGCTTGGCCGGCCGGCTGCCCCCGTCGGCAGGCTCGGAGCCGGGCTCCGGGGCATCGGCGGTCCGGCCGGCTGCCCGGGCCGCTGCGAAGGCCGGCGGGCCGCTGACCGGGGCGGGCGGAATGAAGGCATCCGGGCGATGTGCCAGGTCCTCCCGGAGTCCGTCGTTGCCGTGATCGCCAAAGTCACCGGCCCGCGGGTCGTCGCCGGCCCGGCCGGCCTCGCCGCCAGCCACCGCCGCGACCGGCTCCGTATCGGCGAACGCCGCCGCGGCCGCCGGCCGCGCTTCACCCTGCTCAGCCGCGCCATGGTGGCCGGCTGTTTTCCCGGCGATCGCCGCCGTCCGTTCGACGAGGCTGAGCGGGGCGGCGGACCCGCCGGCGGCGGCCTTGCCCGATTGGCGGGCCACCGCGTCGTCGAGCGCCAGCAAGGTGGGCTGTGGCCGTTCGGCGACGGCATCCATGCCCGTCGCCACCACCGAGACCCGCATCTTGCCATCCATGGAATCGTCGAACGTGGAGCCGAAGATGATGAACGCGTCCGGGTCCACCTCCGAGCGGATCCGGTTGGCCGCTTCGTCGGCCTCGAACAAGGTCATGTCAGAGCCGCCGGTAATGTTGATGAGCACCCCGCGCGCCCCCTTCATCGAGGTGTCGTCGAGCAGAGGGTTGGAAATCGCCGCTTCTGCCGCCTGCAGCGCACGGCGCTCGCCTTCGGCCTCACCCGTGCCCATCATCGCCTTGCCCATCTCGCTCATCACCGTGCGGATATCGGCGAAGTCGAGATTGATCAGG
>CAYVUM010000048.1:8658-25672 GCA_964454795.1 uncultured Rhodospirillaceae bacterium | reverse complement strand
CATCCGTCAGCATCGAACCACTAGGCACGGCCAGCCATGCGCCCTAGAGTGGTGCAATTAAGCGGCTCCGGAAGCGGGGCCAGCGGGGAGGAAACCGCATGGATCTCTGGAATTCGGCCGCCGTCGTCACCGGCGCAGCCTCGGGTCTTGGCGCCGAGTCGGCCCGGTTCCTGGCCGAGGCCGGCGCCAAGGTGACCGTGATCGACATCGATGAGCCGCGGCTTTTCGCCGTCGCCGCAGAGATCGGCGGGCTGGCGATTCCCTGCGACGTCTCCGATGCGCAGGCCACGGAAACCGCCCTGCACACGGCCCGCGAAGCCCATGGCGCCGCCCGGGTGCTCGTCCATTGCGCCGGCCGGGGCCTTTCCCAGCAAATCCTCGAAAACGGCGAGCCGATGAACCTGGACGCGTTCCGCCAGCTGGTCGAGGTCAACCTGATCTCCACCTTCAACATCACCCGGCTGGCCGCGGCCGACATGGCCCGGTTGCCGCCGGTCAGCCATGGGGAACGCGGCGTGATCATCTCCACCGCCTCCACGGCGGCCTATGAGGGTCAGACCGGCGAGGCCGCTTACGCCGCGTCAAAAAGCGGCGTCGTCGGGATGATCTTGCCGGCGGCTCGCGAACTGGGGCCGCTCGGCATCCGCATCGTCGGCATCGCCCCCGGGCTGTTCGGAACCCAGACGCTGTTCTCGATGGAACGCAACCTGGACTCCCGGCTCGCCCGGTCGATTCCCTTCCCCCACCGGTTCGGCGATCCGGCGGAATTTGCCATGCTGGTGATCCACGTCATCAAGAACGTGATGATCAACGGCACGGTGCTGCGTCTCGATGGTGGCCATCACCGGTGAGCCGGCCGATCTTCATCCATCTGGTCAGCCACGCCTCGGGGGAGATGATCGAGATGCTCGCCCGCAACTCCTGTGCCCAGCTTGACGGGGTGAGCGCCGACCGGCGGCTGTGGAAGTACGTCCGCAGCCTCGGTCAGTTGCCGGAGATCCTGGCGTCGATCGCTGAGCGCCGCGGCTTCGTGATCCACAGCATCGCCGCCACCGACCTGCGGGCGGCCCTGGAGCAGGGCTGTGCCCGGCTGGAGGTGCCGTGCGTGTTCGCGCTCGACCCGCTGGTCAGCCGGATGTCCGAGTACTTTCAGGTGAAGGTCACCCATCGCACCAGCACCCGCGATGTTATCGACGAAGACTATTACCGCCGCGTCGAGGCGATGAAGTTCACCCTTGGCCACGACGATGGTCAGGGCGCCGACAACCTGCGGTCCGCCGACGTGGTGCTGGTCGGGGTGTCGCGGGCCACCAAGACACCCACCTGCATGTACCTGGCGTCCCAGGGGATCAAGGCGGCGAACGTGCCGCTGGTCCCGGGCATTCCGCTGCCGGCGGAGCTTCGCCGGCTGAACGACGTCCTGATCGTCGGCCTGACCATCGATCCGGCCCGGCTCGCCGCCGTGCGCGCCGCCCGGATGCGCGCCCTCCATCACGACGACCCCACTGCCTATGCCGACGAGGTGAGCCTGAAGCGCGAGGTCCGGGAAGCGCGGCTGCTGTTCCGCCGGCATGGCTGGCCGGTGATCGACGTCACCACCCGGTCGATCGAACAGACGGCATCGATGATCATCAGCATGCTCCGCGACCGCAACGCGCTTGGCTGAACTGTCGTGAATCGCCCTTAATCCATCCGGATTGCATTGCACACCGCGGCGGCCAGCTGACATCTGTCCCAACAGATTGAGCCGCGGCAGCAGAAAGTTTGCCTGCTCCGGCGCCCCCGATGATCCGGAGCCCGCCATGCTGTCGGCGCAAAGCGTCCTGAACGACATTCGAGCGAACAAGGAGGCCTTCGCCTTCCTCCTCAGCATTGCCGCGAAGAACGAGTCCCAGGGCGGCTGGGAGAACGCCCGGATCGCGGCGCTGACCCTGGACCTGGACCTGGCCGCGAAGATCCGCCGCCATGGCGACGACGAGACCCGGCATGGCCGGCTGTTTGCCGCTCTGCTCTCCAGGCACGGACTGAACCCGGTCGAGGTGCCCCTGGAGGCCGATTACTGCCGGCTCCTCGAGCGGCGCGGTATCGGTCTCGCCCATGCCCGCCTCGCCGAAGACCGGCCGCTGGATGACGAGGAAATCATCGTCTACCTCGCCCACAGCCGGGTCACCGAGCAGCGCAGCGCCGAGGAAATCGCCCTGCTTCGCGAGGCGTTCGCTGGCGATCCGGCACTGTCGAAAGCGCTGGCGCTGGTTGCGGGCGACGAGGTCAATCATCTTTACTACTGTCATGAAGAATTGCTGCGCTTGGCCGCGCGCGGCCATAGTGCCCTCGTTCGCCGCACGCTCAAGGCGTATGCCATTGCCGAGATTGCCGTCTATCGCCAGGTCAGCCTCGCGTTTGTCCGCCGGATCGCCGCCATCCTCGGCTGGCCGGCGGCGAAAACCGCGCTCTTGATCTTCGGGATTGACGCTGTCTATTGCTTGGAGCGATGCGCAACGTGGCGGCGCATGGTCCGTTTGGTCCTGCCGCCGCGCCGCAATGCGCTGTTCACCCCGACCGAGCCGTTGCCGACCGCCTGAGGTCAGGCTTGCGGTCGGTGGCGGGAAGGGTGTTCGGGCGCCGGCGTGCCCTTGCCCCGGATTTCCGAGCGATGTATCTCCACTGGCCAGCGCTGCGAAGCACCCTTAAGGAAGGGCTGTTCAGGCCCCCCCTCCGCCTGCGCCGGATTGGCCTGACGTTGGGGATCGCGGCGGCGTTTGCGGCGATCCGGTTGCTTGCGGTCACGGGCAGGCTGCTCGACCGGCTGCTGTTTCCCGGCTTCCGGCGGACCCCCGTCGCAGCGCCTCTGTTCATTCTCGCCGCGCCACGCAGCGGCACGACCTTTCTGCATCGCCTGCTCAGTCAGGACCAGGACCACTTCGCTCACTTCCGGCTGGTCGACATGATCTTCCCTGCCGTGGTCTATCAGCGCCTGTTCGCGGCGCTGGCCCGCATCGACCGACGGATCGGCGGCCTGCTTGCCCGGGGGCTCGGCCGGGTCGAGCGGCTCTGCTTCGGCGGCTGGGAGGACCGTCATCCCATGGGATTCACCCGGCCTGAGGAAGACGAGGCGCTGTTCGCCCTCACGCTAACCAGTGAGGCGGTCTATCTGCTGTGCCCGAGGGTCGGGGCGTTACCGCCGGTGGCGTTCCTCGACCAGCTGCCGCCAGCGGCGCGCCGGGGCACGATGCGCTTTTACCGGGAAAGTGCCCGGCGGCGCCTGTTCGCAGCGGGCGGCGACCGGGCGTTGCTGGCCAAGAGCACCGGCGGGGCCGGGCGGATCCGCTCGCTGCTCGAGACCTTTCCGGACGCCCGGATCGTCCACCTGGTCCGCCACCCGGCCGAAACCCTGCCCTCGCATGTGAGCGTGTTCTATCCGGTCTGGGCCTGGCATTCCCCGGAGATCGCCAGACTCTCGCCCGAGACCGAGGCCTACGCGGAGGTGGCCGTGGACTGGTACCGGGCGATGCACGAGGCCCGCGACCTTCTCGCCAGCCGGGGAGCGCTCCACATCCGCTATGTCGATCTGGTCGCCGATCCGGTGGCGACGGTCGAACGCATCTATGCGCATTTCGGCCTGCAGCTCGGCAGCGGCTACCGGGCCCGGCTGACTGCAGCCGCCCGGTCGGCGCAGGACTACACCAGCCGCCACACCTACACCCTCGCCGAGTACGGCCTCTCGCCGGCCTGGGTCCGGGCGCGGCTCGGCGACATCATCGACGCTTACGGCCTGGAGGGGACGGCGCCGGTTGCCGCGGGAGGCCGGCGCTGACCATGCCGACACCGTCATGGCCGTAAGGCGGGCGCTCGCGTTCCTTTGGCCGGCAGGGCTGGCCCTGCTGATCGGCCTGGTCGCGTGGTACGGGATCGACGAGGTGGCGGGGGCGGTCGCCGCCGCCGGTTGGGGGCTGATCCTCATCACCGCCTGGCACCTACTGCCGATGCTCGCGAATGCCATCGGCTGGTTCGTGCTGGTGCCCGGCACCCATCGTCCGGGGGTCGGGACGTTCGTCCTGCTGCGCTGGTACAGCGAGGCCATCAATACCCTGCTGCCCGTTGCGCACGTCGGCGGCGACGTGCTGCGCGGCCTTCGACTCGGCCGTTCCGGGGTGGGCGGGACTCTGGCTGCGGCCACCGTCATCGTTGACCTGACGGCCCTGGTCGTCACCCAGGTGGCGTTCTCCGCCCTGGGGATCGCCGCCCTGTTCTTCACTTACGGCGGCAGCATCGGCGTTGCCAAGCTGGGTCTCGGGCTGCTCACCTTTGCCGGCCTGATTGCCGCGTTCTTCGTCGCCCAGCGGTCCGGGCTGCTGCTCCGCCTGGCGACCCGCATGCAGGGCGTGACCAACGGCTTCTGGCTGACCGCAGCGCATCGGGCCGCCCGGCTTGACCGCTGTGTCCGCCGCCTTCACCGCCGCCGCCGCCCGTTCTACCGGTGCTGCGCCTGGCACTTTGCCGGCTGGCTGCTCGGCATCGGCGAGGTGTGGCTGGCGCTGTGGGCGCTGGGCCAGCCCGCGAGCCTGCTGGACGCCCTGATCCTGGAGAGCATCGGCATGGCGGTGCGCTCGGCGGCGTTCTTCGTCCCCGGTGCCTTGGGGGTTCAGGAGGGCGTTTTCATCCTGATCGGGGCGCTGATCGGCCTCGATCCGGCGACCGCGCTCGCCGTGTCGCTGATCAAGCGGGTCCGGGAACTCGGGCTGGGGTTGCCGGCGCTGATCCACTGGCGCCTTGGCGAAGGCTGGCGGCGCCCCAAGGCGCGACCCGCCGAGCCGGCGGCCTGAACGGCTGCGCCTCTAAGCGGCGCCGGCGCGGCGGGCTTTCATCGCCCCATCGACCAGCGCCCGGCCATACCCCCAGATGTTGCCGAGGTTCTCCGCATCGGCCAGCACCTGCGCAAAGGCATCGACGATCCAGGCGGCGTCGCCCTCGTCGATCACCAGCGGCGGCAACAGTTTGATCACCGGCAGCTCGCTGCCGGCCACCTGCGCCAGGATCCGGTGCTCACGGAACAACGGACCGAGCAGCAGCTGGCAGAACAACCCTTTGCGTGCGCTCTCAATCATCTGGTAGGCGGCCTTCAATTTCAGCGGTCCCGGGCGCTTGAACTCGATGCCGATCATCATCCCCTTGCCGCGGACCTCGGCGACGAACGGCGAGCCGCCGATCCGCGTGCGCAGGTCGGCGATCAGCCGCTCGCCGAGGTCGGCCGCCCGCTCCGCCAAGCGCTCCTCTTCGAGAACCGCAAGGGCGGCGAGGCCCGCCGCCATCGCCATGTCATTCTTGGCGAAGGTGGAGCCGTGGACGACCGCCCGGTCCATCCGATCGAATACCGCATCGAAGATCCATTTCCGGCACATTACCGCCCCCACCGGCACGAACCCGCCGGACAGCGACTTGGCCAGGGTGACGATGTCCGGCTCGACCCCGTCGTGCTCACAAGCCAGGAACCGGCCGGTGCGGCCGAGGCCGGTCTGGATCTCGTCGGCAACGAACACGGTGCCGTGCTTGCGGCAGAGTGCGGCGGCGTCGCGGAGATAGCCGGGGGCCGGGATGTTGACCCCCTTGCCCTGGATCGGCTCGACCACCAACGCCGCCACCGCGCGTCCGGCCAGCGCCTGCTCGAGGGCCGCCAGGTCGTCGAACGGGATCTCCTGGCAGTCGCTGACGTAGGGCCCGAAACCCTCGCGGAACATTGGATCGGCGGTCAGGGACAACGCCCCGTAGGTGAGACCGTGGTAGCCGTGGGAACAGTACAGTACCCGGGAGCGGCCGGTGGCATAGCGGGCGAACTTGGCTGCTGCCTCGATCGCCTCGGCGCCGGAGTTGCAAAAGAACGCCTTCTCCAGCCAGGGCATCCGGGCCGAAAGCCGCTCCGCGAGCACGCCGGCCAGCAACGAGACGCTGAGCTGCACCAGCCCGGCGAGCCGGGCATCCAGCACCTGATGGAGGGCCCGGACAATGGTCGGGTGGCTGCGTCCGCAGGCGAAAACCCCGAACCCGCTCAACAGGTCCAGGTAGCGCCGGCCCTCGCGATCGAACAGGTACGGCCCCTCGCCCCGGACGAAATCCACATCGAACTTGAGGGTCCGCAGCACCCCGACGAGCTGGGCGTTGAGGAAGGTCTCATTAAGCGCGAACTTCTCGCCAGCCCGTTCGGCGATCAGGGCGTTGAGGTCGAAGGCCATCGGCGTTCCCGGCAGGTCAGGGGTCGAAGATCTGTGATAAGCGGCGACGGGCACCGACACAAGGGCGGGCAGCCGCAGCGGCCCGCTGTCACCGGGATTGGATTTGCCGTTTGCGGCGGGATAGAGTCGGCGCGTCAAACGGGTGCGCGGAGCAACGAAGCGATGGCGGAAGGTGTGGCGGTGCAGACCATGCTGTTCGCCGATATCTGCGGCAGCGTCGGGCTTTACGAGCGCCGCGGGGATCGTGAAGCCAGCCGCCTGGTGCTGGCGACCCGGGCGGCCCTGGTCGCGATCATCCACCGTCACGGCGGACGGCTGGCCGGCACGGCCGGTGACGGGGTGCTGGGCGCCTTCCCGGCCGCCGACCAGGCCTGCGCGGCGGCCGTGGACATGCAGCGGGCGTTGGTGGGCGGACCGGTGGCGATCAGGATCGGCCTCCACTCCGGCCCGGTGATCGAAACCGCAGGCGATGTGTTTGGCGATACGGTCAACACCGCGTCGCGGGTTATGACGCTGGCTCGCCCCTCGGAGATCCTGCTCAGTGGGGAGGCAGTGCGGTGTTGTACCGGTGGGCCGCCGGGCGAATGCCGCTTCCTCGGTACACGCAGCCTGGAGGGCCGCCTCCGGCCGGTGAGCCTGTACTCAGTGATGCCCGATGCGGAAGGACAAAGCACCCTGCTCGCGCCGCTGCCGCCGGCAGTGGCGTCCCGGGTGGCGGTAGGCGTTATGGTGCTGGTTGGTGTGGACAGGGCGCAGAGCCTGCTCGACCGGGAGGGCCAGACGGTGGTGCTGGGCCGCGATCCCGGCTGCGATCTGGTCGTCCCCCACCGGCTGGCCTCCCGCCATCACGCGGCGATCACCGCCCGGCACGGAACGTTCGTCCTCACTGACCGCAGCACCAACGGCACCTGGATCGCGACCGGTGACGACCCCCCCGCAGTCCTCCGCCGGGACTCGCTGACGCTGACGGGTCGCGGCTGGATTGCGCTCGGCGAGGCCCCGCCCGAGAGTGCCGCCGAGGCCGGGAGGATCCGCTTCACCGTGTTCGCGACGGGGCGCCAGGGCGGCACCGGTACCGCAGCGGCCTGAAAGCCGGGCTCGGCCGGTGATCACGACACAACCACCCGGGTTACGCCACCCGGGCGAGGCGCGCGGCGACCTGAGTGCCGATATGTTCTGCGAGTTCGACGGCGATGTCGCTGGCCCCGGCCGCCGGCAGGTAGAGATTCACGGCAAAGGACGGCAGCGGTGGCAGCCCGACCTCCGCCCCAAGGATTTGCAGTCCGTCCGGCACCGTTGATTCCAGCAGCGCCATCACCGCCAGGTCGGCACGGACGGTGGCAAGCAGCGGCTCCATTTCGCCCACTTCGCAGACGCTCCGCCAGTCCCGGCCGATCCCGGCGAGCGCTTCGAGGGCCGCGCCCCGGAACTGGCATGACGGATCCCCGAGCGACAGGGGCAGCGGGCGGCGGATGTGGGCCTTGCCACCGGTGACGCCCACCCACACCAGCGGGTCGCGGAACAGCAGTCGGGCGCCGGACGGAGTCGTCTCCTCGGTGGTCAGGGTGAGGTCGATGGCGCCCGCGGCAAGCTGACCGAGCAGCTGGGTCGACGTCCTGGATACGATCGACACCCGCACCCGCGGCCATGCCTGATCAAAGCTGCGAAGAACCGGCGGCATCAGCGCGGCGATGATGTCATGAGGCACCCCCAGCCGGACCTCGCCCTCGAATTCGGGCGCGGTCATCAGCGACCAGATCTCGTCGTTGAGGGCGAGCAGCCGCTGGCCCTGGGCGTGCAGCCGTTCGCCCGCCGGGCTGAGGCGCAGGCGCTTCGGTTCGCGCTCGAACAACGGCTGGCCGAACCCGTCTTCCAGCCGTTTGATCTGCTGACTGACCGCCGCCTGGGTCAGGTTAAGCAGCCGGCCGGCCGCCGTCATGCTCCCCGTTTCGGCGACGGCGACGAAAGCGCGGACCAGGGCAAGATCGATATTGCGGGCCATCGGCCGAGCCCTCCTGATAACGATTTCTTATCCAAACAATAAGAAACATTCGATTTCGTTATGCAAGGGGTTTCGCTACGGTCGAGGCGTTGGACGTCACCCGCAATGCCACCGCCAAGACCCCGGACGAGAAGGACCCTGCGATGCCAGCCTCCCTGCCCACCGCCGCGTCGCCCGCCGCCGCCGCCCTCCGGCTGGCCGGCGCCGTCCTCGTTGCCGCCGTCGATCGGATCCATCTCTGGTCGGAGCTTGCCCGGCAGCGCCGCCAGCTTGCCGGCCTGAGTGACCACACCCTCCGCGACATCGGCCTCACCCGTGCCGATGTGGAGATGGAAATCCGCCGCCCGTTCTGGCGGGTGGACGGACCCGCGCGGCCGCGGCGGTGAAGCCCTCAGGTGGCTTCCGCCTCCGCCTGCTCGAGCTCGTCGTGGCGGGCCAGCCAGTCCTCCTCGGCGGCAGCCAGCGCCTTCTCCACCTCGCCCAGGCGCACCCGCAGTTCAACCAGCGGCGCCGGGTCGCCGGCATAGAGGGCCGGGTCGGCCATCCGCGCGGTCAGGCGCTGCTTCTCAGCGGTCAGGCGTTCGATCGCGGCCTCGGCGTCCCCGATCCGTTTGCGCAATGGCGCCAGCGCCTGGCGGCGCTCGGCCGCCTGGCGGCGTTGCTCCCGGCGATCCGGACCCGCATCCGCGGGCCTGGCCGCCGGGGTCCGGGCTTTCGCGCGCCCGTCCGCGCCGTTCAGCAGCAGCTTGCGGTAGTCGTCCAGGTCGCCGTCGAACGGCAGCACCCGCCCCTTTTCGCACAGCCAGAACCGGTCGACGGTCAGATCGATGACGTGAGGATCGTGGCTCACCAGGATCACCGCCCCCTGAAAGCGGTTGATGGCCTCGACCAGGGCATCGCGAGCCTGAATGTCCAGGTGGTTGGTCGGCTCGTCGAGGAGCAGAACATGCGGCCTGTGGCTGGTGCACAGGGCGAACAGCAGCCGCGCCTTCTCGCCGCCGGAAAGGTTGCCGATCCGGGTGTCGGCGCGCTCCTGAGAAAAGCCGAAACGGCCGAGTTGGCTGCGCACCTGCTCCTCGGTCTCCTTCGGGCGGCGCTCGGCGAGGGCAGCAAGCGGTGTGGCGCTTAAGTCCAGTTCATCGGTTTGGTGCTGGGCGAAATAGCCGACCCGGAGCTTGCCAGAGCGGCGGAACTGGCCACCGAGCGGCGACAGCTTGCCGGCAATCAGCTTGATCAGGGTCGATTTGCCCTGGCCGTTGGCGCCGAGCAGGGCGATCCGGTCGTCAGCATCGAGGCGAAGATCGAGCTTCCGCAACACCGGGTGCCCATTGTAGCCGATCGAGACCTCGTCCATCGTGAACAGCGGCGGCGGCATCGGGTCCGGGTCGGGAAAGTCGAAGGTCATCCCGCCGTTGTCCCTCTCGTCGACGATCGGCTCCATTTTCTCCAGCATCTTGAGGCGCGATTGCGCCTGCCGGGCCTTCGATGCCTTGTAGCGGAAGCGGTCGACGAACGCCTGGATCTGGGCGCGGCGGACTTCCTGGCGGGCGCGCAGCTTGTCGTTGAGGATCAGCCGCTCGCGGCGGGTCCGCTCGAACCGGTCGTACCCGCCCTGATAGAGGGTCAGCCGGCCGTTCTCCAGGTGAAGGATCTCGCCCACGGCGCGGTTGAGCAGGCCGCGGTCGTGGCTGACCAGAAGGATCGTTCCCGGGTAACGCTGCAGGTACGACTCGAGCCACAGCGCCGCTTCCAGATCCAGGTGGTTGGTGGGCTCGTCGAGGAGCAGCAGATCGGGTCGGGTGAACAGCAGCCCCGCGAGCGCCACCCGCATCCGCCAGCCGCCGGAAAAATCGCTGCACGGCCGCTGCTGGTCTGCTTCCGAAAAGCCGAGCCCGGCGAGAATCCGGGCCGCCCGGGCCGGCGCGGAGTGGGCCTCGCGATCCTGGAGCCGGGCGTGGACTTCGGCGATCCGCGCCGGATCGCTGGCGGTTTCCGCCTCCGCCTGCAAGGCCGAGAGTTCGGTATCGGCGGCGAGGACGGTGTCGAGAAGGCTCCGGGCCCCCTCCGGCGCGTCCTGCCGGGTCATCCCCACCCGCCAGCGCGGCGGCACCCGGATCGACCCGCCGTCCGCTTCCAGGGAGCCGGCGATCAGCCGAAGCAAGGTCGTCTTGCCGGTGCCGTTACGCCCGACAAGGCCGACCCGATGGCCGGCGTCGATCGCCGCCGTCGCGCCGTCAAGGAGGACCCGCGGCCCGATCCGATAGGTGAGGTCGTCGATCACCAGCATGGCGGTCTGTGTACCACGGCGTCAGCCACGGCGCCAAACCGGCCGGCGGGGAACACAGGGGCCACCCCATGAGGCTCCCCGATCCCGCAGCTCCTGCACGCAATCCATGCGCGCGCGGGGTGACTACATCTTTTTGTATAAAACAGAATGGGAACGTGCTACTTATAATATGTATTTTATCCGTGTTCATCGTTGCCGCCTCGGCGGATTGTCCTGACCAGCCGAAGAGACGACCCGAGATGCTGGATCTGCTGATCGTCGCCCGCGCCTACATCCGCTGCGACCGGGTCGACCTGGTCCGCGCCGGCGAACTCGCCTGCAGCCGCGGCCCTGCATTCGCGTGGCTCGGCCGGCTTGCCGGGCGCCGGAACCGACGGGGACGACCGGTCGCGTGCCGCTTATCTGATCGCGATCGCCCAGGCGGCAACCGCACGGCGGGCCACCCGGCCCTTGATCTTACCGTGGTTGTTGCGGATCAGGACCCGCTCACCCGACACGACCCGGACGAGGTGAAGGATGAGGGGGTCCTCCCACCGCGTCAGCACCACCTCCCCGGCCGCCAGCGGAGCGTCGGGCGGCAAAGGCTCCAGGGTCACCGACGGGCCGCGGTCGATCCGGCCGGCCATTGACCGGCCGCCCTGGGGGCGGACGGTTACGGTCCGGCCTCGGGAGAGCCCGGCCGCCCTGGGGGCGGACGGTTACGGTGCGGCCTCGGGAGAGCCCGGCCATCGCCTGCCTGACCCAACCCAACGGCCGCCCGCCCCGGCCCGTCAGATTTCGCCGGTGAGACGCCCGGCGAGTTCCCTCGCCAGAGCCGCACTCGCTTCGGCGCGCGCCCCGTTGTTGCCGGCCCGGCGGTCTGCTTCCAGCCGGCTCCAGTCCGGGTAGGCGCGGGCTCGCATCAGCGCCTCGGGCAATTCGTCAGAGATCCAGCCCTGGCGCGCCGACTCGGCGGCCTCGCGCATCCGGATGCGATCCTGAGCGGCGTGCCCGCGGCGCAGCAGCGCCTGCGCCAGGGTGATCTGGCGGACGGCGAGCACCCGCAACGTCGCCTCGTTGACCCGCAACTCGGCGTAGCCGCGGACCAGGTCGTAGAGGCGCCGGCCGTGCCCTTCCAGGCCGCTCCAGGTGGCGCCCAGTAACGCGCCGAGCGCGGCACCCGCGCCCATTGACAGGCCGCCGACCATGGCATCGACGGCGAGGCCGGCGGCCGCACCCGCGGCGGCGCCGCCACCGACCGAAAGGCCCATGTTGCGCATCAGCTCCGGATTGAACAGGTCAACGCCCCAACGGCCGTCGGTCACGGGCACCGCCTCGCCCTCGTAATCGCCGGGTTGAAAGCGGAACAGGCTCAGCAGCCCGGTCACGGCCGCCTGCTCCCGCTCCCGGATCCGCCTGCGCAGGTCCTCCATGGCCGTGTCCCGGTCCGCTTCCGGAGACACCGAAACCACGTAAGCCGCGGCGTCGATCAGCAGGTCGGCGATGATCCCGGCGGCTGCGGCGATCAGCGCCCGGCGCTCGGCCTGCCGCTCGGCGACCAGCGCTTCCAGGGTCGGGCGGAACGGCTCCAGCAACACCAGCATGGTCTCGAACAACCGCTGCTCCCCGGTTTCGTTAAGGACCACGGTGTCGAACGACGCCAGAGCATGGAGGCCGAGCCGCCCCAGATGCTCGCGCCATTCGCCAGCGCGTGCGTCCGGCCCGGCGACGAAATTCAGCACCGGCACCACCGGGCGGGCGCAGCGGGCGAGGATTTCCAGCTCATCGCGGTGCTTGCCGCGCATCGGCTCGCGGGCGTCGATGACGTACAGGGCAGCGTCGCTGGCAAGCACCTGGCGGATCGCCTTGGCCTCCTGCTCGAACCGACGGTCGGCGGCCGGACCGTCAAGGAAGCGGCTGATCACCTCGATCCAGTCCTGGCGGCGGTCACTGCGCAGGCCGTCCAGGTGTTCGAGCAGGCCAATGGAATCCTCGAGGCCCGGCGTGTCATAGAGTTCGATGCACGCGCTGCCGCGGACGAGCAGCGCCGCCCCCTCCACATGCCGGGTGGTCGCCGGCCGGTCGGACACCTCGCCAAAGCGGGCATTGCGGGTCAGGGTCCGCATCAGCGAGGTTTTGCCGGTGTTGGTGTGGCCGACGAGGGCAATCCGCAGCCGCGGCAGCTCCTGCCGCTCGGCGGCCACGGTCACGCCCCGCCGCCAGCCAGCCAGCGGCCGAGTGCGCCGGCGTCGATCGCCTCGATGACGGCCGTCCGCGACAGCGGGATCCCGGCGCCCGCGGCGCAGCGTTGCCAGTCGCCGATCCGCTGGTCGAGCCCGGCCTCGCCGACGCGGGACCGGACCGCCTCCCCGCCGCTCAGCGCCAGACGGACGGCGGTCGCCGTCGAGGCTTGGAGATCACCGAGAAAGGCCCGGATGCCCCGGTCGGGGGTGGTGGTCAGCTGCGCGATCACCAGCGTCTGTCGGGCCGGCGGGCGGGCGGCGCGCAGCTTATCGACGGCCAGCCGGCGGCTGCTGCGGTCGTCGACGAGGCCGAGGTCGAGCCAGGTGACGCCCTCGATCGCCGGGGGCCAGCGGCCGGTGGGCGGGTCGATCTCCAGGCCCAGCACGGCCGTCGGCCCGGCGAGACGGATCTTCGGGGGCGGAGCGGTGCGCGCGGGCAGCTCTTCGACCGCTTCACGGTCGTGGGGCATTGGCGCTGCCGTGACCGGCGTCAGCAGCGGATACAGCCTGGCAAAGCCCGGCCGGGTGGTGTCAAGGCGGTAGGCCCTGAGTGCCCGCCAAGCGAGGACGACGGACAACAGCAGCAGCCCGGCGCGCACTGCGGCTCCATAGATCACCAGGCAACCGACCAGGAAGCCGGCCCAGGCTTCGCGGGCGTCCGTCGCCACCGCCCCGGGCCATTCGCTCGCCAGGACCTCGCCGGCTGTCGGCGCCGGGAACCCGAGCAGGCCCGGCAGCAGGGCAAGGACCTCGGTCAGACGGACGTAGTCGCCGGCGGAGAGAATGGTCGTCTCCCAAACGAAGCGGATGTTGCGGGTGGCGAGAAGGAGCAGCACGGCCGCGATCGCGCCGGCGAAAAACGCCAGCCAGAGGCCGTGGCTGACCGCGCTGACCAGCCAGCGGCCCGTTCGCCCGGAGGTCAGGATCAGCCCGCTCGCCCGCGCCACGTCGCCCATCGTGCCTGTCTCCGCCGGACTGCCGGATCCGAAGCGGCGGGCAAGCCAGCGGCCGCCGGCGATCGCCACGCCGCCGAGCCAGCCCATCGCCGCACCGCGTCCGCCGGCGGCGAGCGCAGCGATCCAGCCGGTCAGGGCGAGCAGATGCACACCGAGCAGGACGGTCAGGGTCCGGAAGACGTTGACCGGCTCGCCAGGCCCGGCGGCAACCAGAATCCCGGCCGCCGAGCCGCCGGCGAACAGAGCGATGACGGCGGCGACGATCAGCGCCAGGGTGCGGGCACCGGCGAGCCGGCGCAGCGCCGCCTGCAGATCCGATGCCACCTTGAGCGCCCCGGCGCGGGCGATGAGCCGCGCTTCAAAGCCGCTGGCGGCGGCAACCGCCGCGGTCGCCGCGGCCGGATCGTCGTCCGGCTCGCCGCGAGCCTCCTCGCGCACCCGGACCGCCTCGGCGATCAGCCGGTCGGTCCATCCGAAGCGCTCAGGGTCGGGCATGGCCATCAGGCGGCGATGTTTCGCGAACCAGGAGTCCGCGAGAAACCACAGCGCGAACAGCAACGCAAGCCGATCCCTGGGGCCGCCCCCGCCGTGGCGGGGCGATGCTCAGATCGGACCGCCGGTGATCGCGGCGAGATAGCGACGCTTGTGGCGGCGCCGCCAGTCGGGCAGCGCCCAGTCCGCGTCGCCGGCGGGAACCCAGGGCTCGGGGAGGAACAGGTGCGCGGGCGCGGTTCCGCCCGGCACCAGGTCGACCGTTCGCTCGACAAGCGCGTACTCATCGCCCTCGAAGGCGATCAGCCGCCGCAAATCCGCTGCGCACAGGCCCGCGACCAGGATACCGTCGACCACACCGGCCGGAGCCGAAACCAGGATCGGATAGGTGGCGCCGGCCCGGTAGCGGCGGCAAAAGCCGCTGAGGCGGGCCGCTCGCAGCCGCTCGGCAGCGATCCGCCGGCCAAGCACGGCCGCGCGCACGTCCTCATCGACGAGCGTTCCGTAGACGAACAGCGGCCGGAGCCGGGAGGCAGGCACTGCCGGCGTCGTCCCTGCGAGCCGTCAGCCGACCGCCGCGTCGGCGACGAACGGATTGCTCCGCCGCTCCTCTCCGAAGGTGGACACCGGTCCGTGCCCGGGGACGAACGTGATGTCATCGCCAAGGGGAAACAGCCGCTGGCGGATCGAGCGGATCAGGACGTCGTGATCGCCTTTGGGAAAATCGGTGCGGCCGATCGACCCGGCGAACAGCACGTCACCCACCAGGGCAACCCGCTCGCTGGCGTTGACGAACACCACGTGGCCGGGCGTGTGGCCGGGACAATGGCGGACGTCGAGGACCATCCCGCCGACGCTCACCTGATCGCCGTCCACCAGCCAGCGGTCCGGTGCGAAGGACCGGGCGCCGGTCATGCCGAACATCCGGCACTGCTGCTCCATCCCGTCGATCCAGAACCGGTCATCCCGGTGAGGCCCTTCGATCGGCAGGCCAAGCCGCTCAGCGAACTCGGCGGCAGCGCCGGCATGGTCGAGGTGACCATGGGTGATCAGGATCTTCTCCAGTGTCACGCCATTCTTCTCGACCGCTGCAAGGATCCGCTCGAGGTCGCCACCGGGATCGCAGACCGCGCCCTGCATCGTATCCTCGGACCAGATCAGAGAGCAGTTCTGCTGGAATGGTGTGACGGGGATCACCGCGACTTTCATCAAACGAACATCATCTCCCATCGGCCGACACCCTGTCGGTCGCTCGTCTTAAGCGATCGGGCGTCGGGAAAATCTAGAAGCTTCCCGGTTCGTTCTTGCGCGCCCATTCCGGCCGCACCTCGATCGACGCTCTCATTCCAGGGAGGTAGCGCGGCTGCCCCCGACCGCAAGGTTCGAAGGCGAACTGGCGGGTCAGGAACAGCGATGTGGACCAGAGCATCCGCACCGACGGACCATGACCGATCATGTCCACCTGAATCAGGCCGTGGTCGCGGAGAAGCTGGGTGACCGCAGGATAGCGCTCGGAATTGTCGACAATGATCATGCCGTTCCCGCTCAGATGCTGCACGCAATACGCCGCCGAGTCATAGCGCCAGCGGCCGTCGACAACGATCACGTCGTGGGGCGCGCGATACGCCGATTTCTCCACATACGCGCGCTCCCGTTCGCAGAAAACCTCCGCATTGGGCAGGCTCTTTGCCGCGACCGTCTGCCACCAGTCGGCATCGTGCTCGACCGAAACCACCCGCTTCGCGCGCTGCGACCAGAACTCCGTCGATCCACCGCAGCCATCCTCGAATATGGACTTCTCCGAAAAATCCAGCTGCAGCAGGAAGCTGATCGCCGGATAGGTCAGCCACGGAAGCGGATTGCCGTCGGCGTCCTCGGCCCGCTGGCTTTCCAGGGTTCTCGCGTGTCCATAAAAATCAGGCAGGACGCTTTGGGCGAGACGTTGAAGGTCGACCCCCATGTGCAGTTCCCCTGTGCAGTTCCCCTGGCTCGGGCACCCTGCCCGGGCTGCTGGCCGGGCAGACGGTCATCCGGTGTCACACTTGCCGCACTGGCCGCGGTTCGCGCCGATGTGCAGCAAGCCCGGCTCGCAGGCATAGCCGATTTGCCCGCCTGTGAACAGTCGCAGTTGGCGATTCCGGCAGTCCCCGGTCAGCGTCGCGCCGCCGCCACCGCCGCCCTCCGGTTGCAACAACGGCCTCCCCGGGTTAAGCAGAAGCCATCTTGAACTCTCCTCTGAAAGGTCGCGTTCCGCCATGATCCGGCGCTTCGTCCCGGCCCTGCTCTCCGTCGCATTGCTGACGATGCCGGCGGCTTCCCGGCCGGAAACCCCGACCGTGCCGAAGGCGCTGATCTGCAGCGGCAACGAGCCGTTCTGGGCCCTCGACATCGACGGGGAGGAGGCACGGTGGACGGAACCGGCAACCCATGAGGATCAGCCGGTCGCCTATTCCGGATCCCGGGCAGCGGCAGACTGGGCCCGCCCGCCAGTTGCCGTCTGGCGCGGCCGGACCGCGACGGTGCCGCGTGACCTGGTCGCAGTGATCACCGCCGAAGCCTGTCCGGACACCATGGCGGAGATCACACACCCTTTCCGGGTGCGGCTTTCTCTGGCTGATGGCTCGCTGCGGATCGGCTGCTGCCGCCGTGCCAACCACCAGGCAGGGCCCCCCGCCGAGACGGGGACGGAGCCGGGGACGGAGCCGGAGCCGGGGACGGAGCCGGGACCGGGCGACGATGCGGAGACGGAGCCGGGACCGGGCGACGATGCGGGGACGGAGCCGGGACCGGGCGACGATGCGGGGACGGAGCCGGGACCGGGCGACGAT
>CAYVUM010000048.1:0-8558 GCA_964454795.1 uncultured Rhodospirillaceae bacterium | reverse complement strand
GCGGGGACGGCCTCGCCGGCCATTCCCACCATAACCTTTGCGGAACTGGCGAACCGCCCGCCCGGGGACTGGTCGCACGATTTTCCCGATCTCCGCAGCGCCATTCGTGCCTGTCTCGCCCGCCTTGCTGAGCCGGTGCAGGTGGTCAAGGCCTGGCCGATGAACCGGGGAATGGCCGGGGTGCGGATCGACGCCGGCGGCGGCGAACAGGCCGACTGCATCGCGCCGCTGATCGGCGGTGAGGTCGACCGCCTGGACTGGCTGCCAGTCCATGCGCCGCCGCTGCCGGGACAGGGCACGCCGGTGTTCACGCCGGCCGCGTTCGGCACGCCGCCGACCGGCAAATGCCAGCGCACAGAGGCCGTCGTCGGACCGTTCAAGGCGATCATCGGCTGGCTCAGCTATCCGACCTGCTGAGCGTCACCGCGAGTGAAGGCGCAGCGGCGGCGTGAACGAACGGGCGGGATCGGACCCCTGACGCGATGATCCAAAGAGATGGGGCAGGCATCGCATGAAGGTTGACGGGCGCGCTTATCGAACGATCTGGCCGGCGGCCGACGGGCGAGCGGTCGAAATCATCGATCAGACCGGACTGCCCCACCGGTTCTCGGTCGTCCGCCTCGCCAGTTGCGCGGAAGCGGCGCGGGCGATCCGGACCATGCAGGTGCGCGGCGCGCCGCTGATCGGCGCCACGGCGGCCTACGGCCTCGCCCTCGCCGCCGGCGCCGATCCATCCGATGCGGCCCTTGACGACGCCGTTGCCCTCCTGCTCGGAACCCGGCCCACGGCCGTTAATCTGCGCTGGGCGCTCGAGGACGTGATGGCGGTGCTGCGTCAGCTTCCCGAGGATCGGCGGGCCGCGGCGGCCTGGCGCCGGGCAGCCGAGATTTGCGAGGCCGACGTGGCAATCTGCGCGGCCATCGGCGATCACGGTCTGTCGCTGCTCCGGGATGCGGTTGCACGCAAGCGGAGCGGCGGACCGCTCAACGTGCTGACCCACTGCAACGCCGGCTGGCTGGCCACCGTCGACTGGGGCACGGCGCTGGCGCCGATCTACAAGGCCTATGACGCCGGGCTGCCGATCCATGTCTGGGTGGACGAGACCCGGCCGCGCAACCAGGGCGCGGCGCTGACCGCCTGGGAACTCGGCCGCCACGGAGTCGACCATACGGTCATTGTCGACAACGCCGGAGGCCACCTCATGCAGACCGGCCGGGTCGATGTGTGCATCGTCGGCACCGACCGGACCACCCGCACCGGCGATGTCTGCAACAAGATCGGCACCTACCTGAAAGCTCTGGCCGCACGGGACAACGGCGTGCCGTTCTACGTTGCCCTGCCCGGCCCGACGATCGACTGGACGATCGCCGACGGCCTCTCCGGGATCCCGATCGAGGAGCGCGAGAGCGCCGAAGTGACCACAGTCATCGGCCGCAATCCCGAGGGCCGGCTGGAGCCGGTGCAGATCACCCCCGACGCCTCGGCCGCCGCCAATCCGGCGTTCGACGTCACGCCTGCGCGGCTGGTCACCGGCCTGATCACCGAACGCGGCATCTGCGCAGCGAGCGAGGCCGGCATGCGGACGCTCTATCCGGAGGCGATCAGCCCTGGTGGCCCGGGCAGCGGGTCCGCGCAGCGATGATCCCCGGCGGTAACCGCCCACAACCGTCCTTGATCGGTCGCCCCGAACCGGTCATTCTCTGCCCGCCGGCCGGCTGCCGCCGACTCCGCGCGGTCCGCCGCTTCACTCGCAGGCAAACCAGTCAGGTGTGGCCATGAACAGGTGGATGGAAGAACGCGGCGCCGGAGGGCGGCAGGGACACGGCGGTCAGGCCCTCCCGTCAGGGCCCGTAAACCCGCTCAACCGTTGGCGCTGGCAATTGGGGCCGGTGCGCAATCGGCCACAGACCCTGATTGACATCGGTGTCGCCCAAGGAACGCCCGAGTTCTATCGGGTGAACACGGACGCGGATTTGTTCCTCATCGATCCGATCGAGGAATTCAAGCCGTTCTTCGAGCGAATTCTCAGCCGCCGCCGGGGCGGATACGAGTTTTGCGCCGTCGGCAGCACGCCGGGCGAGCTGGAGGTGACGTATGACCCGAGCCGCCCGCGGGTCACTTCGGCCCTCACGCGGGCAACGGGTGCCCCGGGTCCCAGCGGAAATAAAAGAACCGTACCGGTCAAGACCTTGGACACCATCGTTGACGCCCATGATCTGACCGCGCCATTCGGTATTAAGATCGATACCGAGGGTTTCGAACTTGAAGTCATCAAAGGGGCGGAGCGGACGCTTGCCAACACTGCCTTCGTGATCGCCGAAACCTCGATCTCACAACGCTTCGAAAACGGTTATACTTTTTGGGATTTTCTAGAGACCATGCATAACCATGGCTTCGTCGTCGACAATATTTTGTCGGCGGAGCCCGGCTCCCGCGGCCGGGTTCGCTTCATGGACGTTGTCTACGTACCCCGGTCTTCGAGATAGCCCGCCCTGGACCGAAGCCGGGATGCCCCGGCCCGCCTGCGCCGAAAGAGGGAGCGGCTATGGCCATCATCGTCGACAAACCCACCGAAGAGGAAATCGCAAAGATGCGCGCCTGGCCGACGTGGGAGAAGGAGATCAGCGTCTTCGACTGGACCTACGATGCGCCGGAAACCTGCTATCTGCTCGCCGGAGAGGTGACGGTGACCACCCCCGATGGCGAAGCGGTGAGTTTCGCCGCCGGTGACCGGGTTTCGTTCCCGCAGGGTCTTTCCTGCGTCTGGGAGGTTCGCGCGCCGGTCCGCAAGCATTATCGGCTGGGCTGAACAACCCGCTGCTGAACAACCCGCTGTTGAGCCGGCTCGCCGATGAGCCTTGTGGAGACCGCCATCCGGGCGTTTGCGACGTTCTTCGCAACCGTCGGTCCCGTCGACATCGCGATCCTGTTCGCGGCGCTGACCGCCCAGGCGGCGCCGGCCCAGCGGCGGGCGATGGCGGTCAAGGGCGTGGTCGTCGGCACCCTTATTCTGGTGGTCTTCCTGGTGTTCGGCGCGGATGTGCTCACCCACCTCGGCATCGGCCTGCCGGCAATGCGCACCGCCGGCGGCGTGCTGCTGCTGTTGCTGGCCATCGACATGGTCTTCGGTCGCGATTCCGGTATGACCTCTGCGACCCGCGACGAGGCCAGCGAGGCCGCAACCCGTGGCGATATCTCGGTGTTTCCCCTGGCAACGCCGCTGATCGCCGGTCCGGCGGCGATGGGCGCCGGGGTGCTCCTGACCGCGGAGGCAGGCGGGGATCTGTGGCGGCAGGCCATCGTGCTGGTGGCGCTTCTGGCGGTGATGGCCCTGACCCTGGCGCTGCTGCTCGTCGCCACCCAGGTCCAGTCCCGCATCGGCGCCAGCGGCCGTCACCTGATCTCCCGCGTCATCGGGGTTTTGCTGGCGGCACTGGCGATCCAGTTCATTTTCGACGGTATCGGCGGCAGCGGCCTCGTTTAGCGGCAGTGCCGCCCGGCTGTTAATCGCCCGGCGTGCCGGGGCGGACAGTGACGTTGTAAGGGGGGGTGACCCCGATCCGCCGCCCCGCTTCCCGGAGCGGTTGCGGCGCAACGAAGCAGTCCGGATCGCCGAGGGTGCGGTAACAGGCGGGCTCTCCGGCCGGCTGCAGGGCGTCCTCCCGGCAGTAGGACAGGTCGTTCTCCCAGCGGGTGATGGCGCAGTCCTTGCCGGTCACCCCGGAGACAATCTGGTCGGCGATGATCTTGCGGGTCAGCGTCAGGGACGCTAATTCCGCTGCAGACCACGCCGCGATGACCTCGCAGCCGGACGTGAGAAGGGCGGCGGTGAGAACGACCCCGATCCGCATGGCGATCCCCGGAAAAGTTGCCGGACAGAGAGTAAGGTCGCCGCCCGGGGTTAACGACGAATGAACGCACGGCCGGTTGCGCCGGCGGCCGTATCGCCGGCTTGATGGGCGGCGGCGGTGTCGGCTACACGCAAGGCAGAGCCGCCGCAGGCGGCTCGCGGGAGAGCAGCGCCATGGCATTGACGGAAACTCCGATCGGCGATTTCGGCCGCCCGGCGGTCGACTTCACGCTCAACGACCCGGACGGCAACACCGTCAGCCTCGCCGACGTCCGCGGCGAGCGGGGCACGCTGGTCATGTTCATCTGCAATCATTGCCCCTACGTGCGGGCCGTTGCGGACCGGATCGCCCGCGATGCCCGGGAGCTCCAGGCGATGGGAATCGGGGTGGTGGCGATCATGCCCAACGACTACAAGGAGTATCCCGACGACGCCCCCGGGAAGATGAAGACCTTCGCTGAGGTCCACGGCTTTTCATTCCCTTATGTGATCGACGAAACCCAGGAGGTGGCGCGGGCCTACGATGCGGTCTGTACCCCGGACTTTTTCGGATACAATGCGGACCTGGAACTCCAGTATCGCGGTCGCCTGGACGAGTCCGGCCGGCAGCCCGCGGACCCGGGCGCGCGACGGGAACTGATCGAAGCGATGCGGCAGATTGCCGAAACCGGCCGCGGGCCGGCCCAGCAGACCGCCAGCATGGGCTGCTCGATTAAGTGGCGGCAGGACGCCTGAGCCAGTACGGAACGGATTGATGGCAACTCCCCCGACCACGCCGGCGAAACCGGCCAAGCTACCCGCGGCCGGGCACGATCCGGCTCAGGAAAGCCTGTTCCGCGAGGTCGACGAAGACCTTCGCCAGGAGAAGCTCGAGGCGTTCTGGAAGCGCTGGGGCAGCGCGATCATCGCCGCCTGCGTCGCTCTCGTCCTCGGCGTTGCCGGCTGGGAAGTGTACGCCGGCTGGCAGCAATCCGAGGCGGAGGAGGCCAGTGCCCGCTACACAGCGGCGACAAGCTACCAGGACCCCGTGCAGCGCACGCAAGCCCTTGGCGCCCTGGTTGAAGAGGGGCCGCCCGGATACCGGATGATTGCCGCCCTGCAACAGGGCGCCGCCGCCGCCGCCCAGGGTGACCTGGCAACGGCAACCGCGGCCTATCAGGATGTGGCCGCCAGCGTCGACGACCCTCTTTATGACGACCTGGCGGTGTTGCTGTCGGTGATCGCCGAGATGCGCGAGCCGGGCTCCGGCTCCCCGGGCGGCGACTCCGCGGCTCTCGCTGCACAGCTGGAGCCGCTGACCGCAGCCGGGCGACCCTGGCGGTACTCGGCCCTGGAGTTGTCGGCGCACCTGGCCCTGCAGACCGGTGAGGACGAGCGGGCCAAAGAGATCTTCCAGTCGCTTGCCAATGACGCCCAAGCGCCGCAGACCATTCAAGCCCGCGCCTACAACTTCGAGCGGTTCCTGGCAAGCCGGTGAGGGACGCGAGGCCATGCGCGGCGCCGGCGGCGAGCGGCCGGCGGAACAGCCGGGCCGGCCACGCCGGGTCTCCCGCCGGAGGGGATCGGCCGCTGAGCCGGCCTCGACGGGTCTGCGGCACCGCCGCGGCCGGATGGCTGGCCGTCGCCGTCCTGCTCGGTGGTTGCGACACCTGGTTCGGGGAGGTGGAGGACCCGCCCCTGCCGGGCGAGCGCATCTCGGTGATGGTCCACGACCGGAACCTCCGGCCCGATCCGACCCTGGCCCGGCAGGAGATCGTCCTTCCGCCCCCGCAGCTCAATCCGGAATGGCCACAGGCGGGCGGCTACGCCAATCATGCCATGCATCACCTGGCGATTGCCGAGGTTCCGGAGCAGGTCTGGAAAGCCGACATCGGCACGCCGGCCGACGACTCCCAGCCACGGCTGCCGCCGCCGATCGTCGTTGGCGGGGTGCTTTACGCCATGGACGCGGAGCACGCCGTCAACGCATTCGATGGCGCCACCGGCGAGCGGCGATGGCGTGTCGGGATCAGTCCCGAGGATGAGGAGGACCACATCACCGGCGGCCTCGCCGGCGAGGCCGGCCGGATCTTCGCCTCGGCCGGATTCGCGGCGGTGGTCGCCCTCGATGCGGCGACCGGTGCGGAGCTTTGGCGGACCCCCGTCGATGCCCCGATTCACGCGCCGCCGACGGTTCGCGGCGAGCGGGTCTTTGTGGTGACCGTGAACAACACGCTCTACGCCCTCGATGTGGTCAGCGGGCAGGAGGCCTGGACTTACCGGGGCATCGCCGAGATCGCCTCGCTGATCGGCGGTGCCAATCCCGCGGTCGAGGGAAATGTCGTGGTCGCGCCGTTCACCTCGGGCGAACTGGTAGCCCTGCAGGTGGAAAACGGCCGGGTGCTGTGGGCCGACTCCCTGGCGACCCGCCGACGCACTGACGAACTGGCGAACCTCTCACAGATCCGGGCGGCGCCGGTGATTGACCGGGGACGGGTCTTTGCCGTCAGTTACGCCGGGGTCATGGCAGCCATCGACCTGCGCAGCGGCCGACGGCTGTGGGATGTGGAGATCGGCGGGCGCTCGCAGCCCTGGGTCGCCGGTGACTATATCTATGTGCTGTCGGGCGAAGGCGAACTGGTCTGCCTGGACCGGGTCAGCGGCGGCATCCTCTGGATCGTTGATCTGCCCGGCTATGAGGACATGGTCGACCTGAAGAACCCGATCCTGTGGACCGGCCCGGTGCTGGCCCTCGACCGGCTGGTGGTGATGAGTTCCAACGGTTGGGCGCTGACCGTCTCGCCTTACGACGGCCGGATGCTGGGGCGGCTGTTCGTGTCAGGTCCGCTGTCGATGCCGCCGATCATTGCCGATGGCACCCTGTTCGTCCTCAACGACGACGCGGAACTGCTCGCCTTTCGCTAAGCCCCGGTGGCTTTGAGGAGCCGCGGCCTTGCCGTTCACCGTTGCCATCATCGGCCGCCCCAACGTGGGCAAGTCCACCCTGTTCAACCGTCTCGTCGGCAAGCGCCTCGCCCTTGTCGACAATACGCCCGGCGTGACCCGCGACCGCCGCGAGGGCGAAGCGCGCCTCGGCGACCTGCGCTTTACCGTCATCGACACTGCCGGCCTCGACCACGTCGGCGGCGAGGTGCTCGAGGCGCGGATGCGACAGCAGACCGAGCGGGCGCTGGCCGCTGCCGACGTGGCGCTGCTGCTGATCGATGCCCGGGCCGGGGTCACGCCGCTGGACGCCCATTTCGCCACCGAGATCCGCCGCGGTCCCGCACCGGTGATCCTCGTCGCCAACAAGTGCGAGGGCCGCGCCGGCGAGCCTGGACTGCTTGAGGCATTTTCCCTGGGGCTCGGCGAGCCGGTCGCGCTTTCCGCGGAGCACGGCGAAGGCCTCGGCGAACTGTACGATGTCCTCGCCCCGTACGCGGCCGAAGCGACGGAGACCGGCGCGACCGCCGGGACGGAAGCGGAGGCCGGCGCACGTCCGCTGCAACTGGCGGTGGTCGGCCGACCCAACGTCGGTAAGTCGACCCTGATCAACCGGCTGCTCGGCGATGAGCGGCTGCTCACCGGGCCGGAAGCGGGAATCACCCGCGATGCCATCGCCGTCGAGTGGACCTGGCAGGGGCGCGCCTTCCGGCTCATCGACACCGCCGGGCTCCGCCGCAAGGCGCGGGTGGCCGGGCGGCTGGAGAGCCTGTCCGCCGCCGACACGCGGCGCGCCATCCGCTACGCGCAGGTGTGCGTGCTCGTTCTCGATGCCGCCGACGGACTGGAGAAGCAGGACCTGACCATCGCCCGCAACATCGTCGAGGAGGGTCGGGCCCTCGTCCTGGCAGTCAACAAGTGGGACGCCGTCGCGGACCGGCCGCGGACGCTGGCCCGGATCACCGAACGGCTGGAGACCTCGCTGCCGCAGATTCGCGGCCTGCGGGTCGTGACCCTGTCGGCGCTTACCGGCAAAGGCCTGGACCGGCTCCTCCCGGCGGTCGTCGATGCCTATGACACCTGGACGACCCGAATCCCGACAGCTCAGCTCAACCGCTGGCTGGCAGCGATGGTGGAGCGGCATCCACCACCGCTGGTCCACGGCCGTCGCCTGAAAATCCGCTACCTGACCCAGGCGAAGACCCGCCCGCCCACCTTCATCGCCTTTTCCGGCGGTGCCGAGGAGCTACCCGAATCCTACCTCCGCTACCTGATCGGCGGGCTGCGCGAGGATTTCGGGCTCAGCGGCATTCCCGTCCGCCTGGTCACCCGCAAAGGCCGGAACCCCTACGCCGACCGCGACGCCTGAGCGACGCCGGCCGATCGCGAATGACGGCCGTGGTGCCGCCCCGGTGCGGCCTCTATATTGCGGAAGGCGCGGCGCCCGCCGCCTCTCCTGGTTTGGACCCCTGGATGCAATCGATCGTCGTCCGCGGCGCGCGGGAGCATAACCTCAGGAACGTCGACGTGACGATTCCGCGCGACCGGCTGACCGTCATCACCGGCCTGTCCGGCTCGGGCAAGTCGTCGCTGGCGTTCGACACCATCTACGCCGAGGGCCAGCGGCGGTATGTGGAGTCGCTCTCTGCCTACGCGCGCCAGTTCCTGGAACTGATGCAGAAGCCGGACGTGGACGCCATCGAGGGCCTGTCGCCGGCCATCTCCATCGAGCAGAAGACCACGTCGAAGAACCCGCGCTCGACGGTGGGTACGGTCACCGAGGTCT
>CAYVUM010000047.1:0-26537 GCA_964454795.1 uncultured Rhodospirillaceae bacterium | reverse complement strand
GCGCCGGCGCCGCCGTGGGGCGGGGTGGCGTGGCAGAACGCCAGCACGCGCCCGCGATTGTCGTCGTCGTTGAGCCACAGCGGCACCATCCGCCTAAGCACGCCCGCCTCGCCCTCGCCGGACAGGTTGCGCCGCAGCCCCTTGCCGGTGACCACCAGCACACAGCGCCGGCCGGCCGACTGGGACGAAGCGAGGAAGCGGCGGAGAAACTCGCGCGCCTCCTCCTGGCTGTGGCCGTGCAGGTCGAGGACGCTCTCCACGGGGATCCGGCCGCGGCGCAGCCGGTCGAGGCTGCGCCGGTCCAGACCCGGGGCGATGCCGTGATCGAGGCGCTCGGGGCGCGGCCGCGGTGCCGGGGGTGGTGGCCGGCCGGCGTGAACGGTCGCCGTGGGGGCGGGTGCCGGCCGTCGCTCCGCCGGAGGCTCGGACGGAGGTGGCTCCGGCGCCGAGGCGGCGGTTTCAGGAACGGGCGTGAGTCGCGGGCGGAGCGGGATCACCGTCTCCGTGACCCGCCGCCACAACGCTCGCTCGTCCTCGCCCAGCTCCCGGCGCCGCCTGGACATTCCAGTCGCCTCCGCTGTATCGACCGGCCATCCCGCCGGCCGGCATGACTGACTCTGAAAGGGACCGCCCACGGCCCCAAGATGCACCGGTGCGGCCGAAACTGCCAGGGGCGGGCCGCATTTCAGTCGCCGATGACGAGGATGTGCAGGTCCCGCGGGCCGTGGGCGCCGAGCAGCAGGGTCTGCTCGATGTCGGCGGTGCGCGATGGTCCGGTGATCCAGTTGATCCCCCGCGGCAGCCGGCCCGGGCCGTGCTTGCGGCGGAGCCGCTGCCAGACCTCCTCGTAGGTGCCGAGGATGTCCGCTTCCCGTACGACGACAGTGTGCAGGGCCGGCAGGAACGAGAGCAGCACCGGCGAGCCCGGCGCGGATTCCATCACCACTGTCCCGGTCTCCGCGACCGCGGCGATCGCGGCGGTGATCGTGGTCTCATCGCCATCGGCGGCGGCGCCGGAGGTCACCGTCAGGGCCGGCTCGGTCGCCCAGGGGATGCCCGCCAGCGCCGGATCGGGCGCCGCCTTGATGACCAGAGGCAGGTTGCGGCTGCGGAGCAGCCGGGCCACGGCCGCCGGCACTTCATCGAGTCCGGAGAGCCGTTCGGTGGTCGCGTTGACCCGCTCGGCTTCCGCCAGGAACACGTCCACGCGCCCGGGCGCGTCCACTTTCCCGCGCAGCGGCACGACGTTGGCCCGGGGCTCGGCCAGCCGCCGGTCGAGCCCGGCGCGGCGGCTCTCCGGCAGCGGCTCCCGGCCGAGGGCCTGACGGACCGCCGCGAGGATCAGACCGCGCGGATCGTTCCCGGCATCGCCGGTCACTGGCGCGCCCCGCCGGCCCGGGACCACCGCGCCTGGAATGTGGCGCCTTGCGGCGCCGGCAGATCGCGCGCCGAGGTCCAGCCGCGGGCCAGCGGCAGCCAGCGGAACCGCCCGCGCTGCCGTCCGAGCCGGCCGAGGACGCTCATGGCAAGGCCGGTGACGGTCCGGTAGAGCGCCGGCCGGCGGGCCATGAACGCCCACAGTCGCAGGCCCCGGCGCAGGGTTGCCGGCGCCATGCCGGCCTCGAACTGGCGGGCGCGCAGCTGGCGCAGCATTCGCGGCAGGGGAATACGCATCGGACAGACGGCTTCGCACTGACCGCACAGGGTGGAGGCAGCGGGCAACTGCCCGGCCTCGTCGAGGCCGATCAGGTTGGGGATCAGCACCGCCCCCATCGGTCCTGAGTAGACCCAGCCGTAAGCGTGGCCGCCAATGGCATTGTAGACCGGGCAGTGGTTGATGCAGGCGCCGCAGCGGATGCAATGGAGCATCTCGCGGAATTCACTGCCGAGCATCCGGGTCCGTCCGTTGTCGAGCAGCAGCACGTGGAAGGCCTCCGGGCCGTCCAGGTCGCCGGGCCGCTTCGGACCGGTGGTGAACGTGGTGTAGACGCTCAGGTCCTGACCGGTGGCCGAGCGGGCCAGGACCCGAAGGATCGTCGTCGCATCCTCCAGGGTGGGAACGATCTTCTCCAGGCTGGCGATGACGATCTGCACCCGCGGGAGGGTCTGGGTCAGATCGGCGTTACCTTCGTTGGTGACCAGCACGGTTGAGCCGGTTTCGGCAACCAGCATGTTCGCGCCGGTGATGCCGACATCGGCGTTGAGGAACTCCCGGCGCAGCAGGGTGCGGGCCTCGCCCAGCATTTCCTCCGGCTGCTCCAGCGGCCGGTCGGCGGGCAGGTGGGTGTGGGTCCTGCGGAAGGATTCGGCCACCTGCTCCTTCGACAGGTGGATTGCCGGAGCGATGATGTGCGAGGGCGGCTCGCCGCGGATCTGGATAATGTATTCGCCGAGATCCGTCTCCACCGGCCGGAAGCCGGCCGCTTCCAGGGCCTCGTTGAGGGCAATTTCCTCGCCGATCATCGACTTGGACTTGGTGACGGTGCGCGCGCCGGCGTCGCGGCAGATCTCCAGGACCCGCTGGCGGGCGGCCTCGGCATCGGGACACCAGTGGACCTGGCCGCCCTGCTCAACCACCCGCTCCTCGAACCGCTCCAGGTAGTGGTCGAGGTTGTCGAGCACGTGGGTCTTGATGTCGCGGGCGGCATCGCGAAGGGCGTCGAACTCGGGCAGCCGGGCAACCGCCGCCCGACGTTTGACCGGGAAGCCGTCGGGGAACCGTTTCAGCGCCGCCTGCAGACTGGCATCGGCGACGGCCTCGTGGACGTTGGCATCGAACGCTCTGGCTGTGGACCGCATCGGAGACTCCCCGGGGCCGGACCCCGTCGACGGTTCAGGGTTGACCCAGGCCGATCGCCGGCGCCTCGTCGCGGGCGCCGGCGAGGATTTCGGCCACATGGCGGACCTCGACGTTGAGGCCGCGTCGCTGCAGCCGGCCGGCCATGTTCATCAGACAGCCGAGATCGCCGCCGATCAGCAGGTCGGCGCCAGTGGCGGCGAGGTCATCCACCTTCCGATCGACCATTTTTTCGGAGATGTCGGGATACTTGACGCAGAACAGCCCGCCGAAGCCGCAGCAGGTGTCGGGATAGGTCATCTCCCGCACCTCCAGACCGGCAACGGCGCGGAGCAGTCGCCTCGGCTGGGCGCGAATCCCGAGTTCGCGCAGGCCCGAGCAGGAATCGTGATAGGCGGCCGTCCGTTTCAGGGTCGACGGCGGCGGGGTCGCATCCACGACGTCGCTCAGGAAGGACGTCAGTTCCCAGGTGCGCACCGCCAGGTCTTCCGCCCGCTCCCGCCATGCCGGCTCGTCGGCGAACAGCTCGGGATAATGGACCCGGATCGTCCCCGCACAGGACCCGGACGGCACAACGACATGGTCGAAGCCGGCAAACGCCTCGATCACACTCCGGGCCACCGCCCGGGCGTCGGCGGAGTCCCCGGAATTGAATGCCGGCTGGCCGCAGCAGGTCTGCGCCTGGGGAACAACAACCCGGCAACCGGCGGCCTCAAGCAGCCGGATCGCAGCAAAGCCCACGGAGGGGCGGACCAGATCGACGAGGCAGGTGACGAAGAAGCCGATGGTCTTGTTTGTTTTCTCTCCCATCCAGGGAGAATGGCGACTGCGCTCGGGAATAACAAGACGAACCAGCGGCTCCGCCATTCGCCTGGATCGGCCGGGCGGATGGCGGACCTTCAATCGCGGCTCAGCTTTCCGGCGGCCGGGCGAGGTCGCGCGGCAGCAGCAGCCACATCCGCCCCGGCTCGCTCATTGCGCCGGCCGCGAGGGCAGCCGCCTCACCGGCACCCCAGAAGATGTCGCCGCGCACGGCACCCTTGATCGCGCTGCCGGTGTCCTGGGCGACCATCAGCCGCCGGAACGGCTGACTGGCAAGCAGCGGATGGTCCGTCGCGATCCAGACCGGCACGCCGAGCGGCACGAACCGCCGGTCGACGGCGAGGCTGCGGCCCGGGGTCAAGGGCACTCCCTCGGCACCGATCGGCCCCTCCCCTTCGATCAGGCGGAAGAAGATGTAGGACTCGTTCAGGTGGAGGACCGCATCGCGCTCACCGGGATGAGCGGCGAGCCAGCGCTTGATCCCCTGCATGGTCGCTTGGCCACGTTCCAGGACCCCGCGGCCGAGCAGGACCCGGCCGATGGCCGTGAACGGCCGGCCGTTCTTCGCCGCATAGCCAACCCGAACGACGCTGCCGTCGGCAAGCGCGACCCGTCCCGATCCCTGGATATGCAGGAAGAACCGTTCAATCGGATCGTCCAGCCACAGCAGTTCGAGGCCGCGGCCGGCAAGGGCGCCTGCGTCGATTTCGGCGCGAGTGTAATAGGGGACGAGGCGGCCGTCGGCGATGCGGCCGACAAGGGTCCGGCCGTTCAGGTCCGGCTCGAAGGCGCCCAGGTCCACCGTGACCAGGTCGTCCGGACGGGCGTAGAGGGGATAGCGGTACGGGTCGACCGGGATGCGGCTGCCGCGGACCTCCGGCTCATAATAACCGGTGAACAGCCCTTCTTCGGCCAGCCGGTCTTTGGGGCGACCGTCGCCATCGGCGGGGCCGCCGGCGGCGATTGCCACGGGAACGAACGCCTGCTCCAGCCAAGCCCGAAGCTCCCCGGCGGCGAGCGACGCCGCTTCCCGGCACAGCGCCTGCCAGTCGCCGGCCCGCCCGGCAATCCCGCCGCCAACGAGCGGCCGGTCAGCGGGAAGGGTTTGCAGGCGGGCGCAGGACCGGCGGATCGCCGGCAGAGCGGCGTCCTGATCGTCGGCCGTCCATCCCGGCAGGTCTGCAAACGCCGAGGGAGTGTAGACAACGGCCGGGGCCGGCGGGACCGCGGTTTCCGACGGCGGCGAAGACACCTCGCCGGTCGGCGGGTCATCGCAGGCGGAGATCAGCAGCAGCGCGAGGACGGAGAGCGCAGCCCCGCGCCAGAAGCCGGATCGTCCGCGGCTCACGTCGCGCTGCGGGTCGCGATCAGGGCCCAGTTGGGATCGCGCGCGTTCGTATCGCGGGCGAACGACCAGAAGTCGACCACTTCGGTGACCGTATCGGGCTCGCCTTCGATCACGTCGCCGTTTTCATCGCGGATCACCGAGATCTGCTCGCTGGTGAATTTGACGGTGATCTGGGCGGTCCGGCCTTCCAGCCCTGCCTCGACGAACTCGGCGCTGCGGATCCCGACCAGGTTCAGGTCCAGCGTTTCGCCCGCCCGCTCCCGGTCACGGATCGATTGCTCGAAATTGTTGAGGACCTCGGGACTGAGCAGCGGCTTGAGGGCATTGGTGTCGCCGGCAGCGAACGCAGTGAGGATCATCTCGAAGGCGATCCGTGCGCCGGAGAGGAATTCATCGGCATCGAAGTTCTGGTCGGCACGCTGGATCCGGGCCAAGCCGGCCTCGACGCTGCCGGGTTCGCCCACCTCTTCCATCTCAGCCTCCTCGCCGCGCGGTTCGGTACCGCGATCGGGCAGCCGGATGACCTTGTCTTCGGGCTCCCGGGACTCCCCGCCGTGGGATTTGAAGGGGTCGGCGTGGCGTGGTTCATGGCCGTCGCGGCGGCCGAGGACGCTGCGCAGCCGGAGGATCAGAAAGGCCGCGACCAGCGCGAGCAGGATGATGTCGAGGAACTGAAAATCGCCGCCCATGTCTTTATCTGTCACGTTTGTGGAGGACCGACGACATGTCCGGCGGGAGCGCCTGATCACGCCACGGGGATCTTCGGCCAGCGGTGCCGACCCTGTCCGGCTGGACCGGACTGCACCGCTCGATTAAACCCAGGAGCGGACAGGTTAGCGGCTCCCCGCGAGCAGGTCCAGCCGACCGTCTCTGATCACATAAGCGGGACGGACTGAAGGAGCAACCATGGGTTTCGCGCTTTTCCTGCTGTTTGTCGCCGTTCCCGTCCTGGAGATCGCGGTGTTCATTCAGCTGGGCGGCCTGATCGGACTCTGGCCAACACTTGCGGGAATTGTTGCAACGGCGGTGATTGGCGTGGCCCTCCTGCGTCATCAGGGATTTGCGGTGATGCACCGGGCGATCGAGACCACCAATGCCGGCCAGATGCCGGTCGCCGAAGTCTTCGACGGCTTCTGCCTGGTGGTCGCCGGGGCGTTTCTGCTGACCCCCGGGTTCGTGACCGATGCGGCCGGCTTCGCGCTGTTGATCCCGGGACTGCGCCGCTGGCTCCGGAAGACCTTCGGGGCGCGGCTGGTCCGGTCGGGCCGGGTTCACGTCACGGTTCACGGAGAGACGTTGAAGCCCGGCGGCGGTGTCCGGCCCCGGGGGCGCGGACCGGTGATCGATGCCGAGTATGAGACCCTGTCGCCGGAACCGGAGCCGCCGGCCCGCCCGGAGGACAAGGACGGACAGAACGAGGCGGAAAGCCGCAGCGACGATCGTGACGACCCGGATAAGACAAATCGGCTGCGGCCGCCCGGGTCCGGCCGGTCGAGTCCCTGGACGTCATAACGGAGTCCGGGTGCAGGGCCGGAAGGGACGAGGCCGCGGCCGGTCCGGCTCAAAGCGCACCGTCGGCCACGGCCCGCAACCACGGTACGAGGTCGTCCGTGATGTGATCAGCGGCGATGTCAGCGGCGACAGAACCGCCGTGATCGCTGTCGGTGCGGACCCAGACGGTGGTCATGCCAAGCGCTGCTGCCGGTTTCAGGTTGCGCAGCATGTCCTCAACCATCACCGTCCGGTGCGGGGTCAGCCCGTAGCGGTCAACCAGGGTGTTGTAGGGGAAGGGCTCAGGCTTGGGCGTGTAGTCGGCCTCGACAATGCCGAAGATCGCTTCGAAATGGTGGGCGATGCCAAGCCGCGCCGTGACCCGTTCGGCGTGGCGCGCCGAGGCGTTGGTGTAGATCAGCTTGCGTCCCGGCAGGGCGCCAAGTACGGCGTTGAGTTCGGGATCGGCGGGCAGCATGCTGAGGTCGATGTCGTGAACGTGGTCGAGGAACGGTCCCGGCGCCATGCCATGGACGTTCATCAGGCCGCGCAGGCTGGTGCCGAACTCCCGGAAATAATGCTTCTGGATGTGAAACGCATCCTCGGCGGGCAGTCCGAGGAACGTTGCGATGTAATCGCGCATCCGCAGGTCGATTTGCGCGAAGAGGTTGATTTCCGCAGAATACAAGGTGTTGTCCAGGTCGAAAATCCACGCATCGGCGTCGCGCAACACCGTAACCGTTTCGGACAATTTCGTTGAGGGCATTCCGACAACCAAATGTTTACGCCAATCCATCGTAATTGTTGTGCCCGGATCGGACCGCTGGCAGGTCCGGCCCGGTCACTGCCTTGATCGTGGCCCTATGTCACCCTGATGGTGGCCCCATGTCACCCTGCTGGGGCCCCATGTCGCGCATGGATGCCGGGAGAGAACGCCGCCATGACAGCAGCCACTGCCCGAGCCGAGGTTAGTCCGGCCAACCTCGCGGCGTTGCGGGTCGAACGCAACCGCTTTGTTGCGCTGGCGTTCAGCTGGGCCGAACTGCTGTTCGAGCTCGATGCGTCGTTGCGGATCGTCTTTGCCGCCGGCCCGACCCGTACTCTGATCGGCCGAGACCCTGGCGCCCTTACCGGGACGATGTTCCGTGACCTGATTTCCGCCGACGACCGGGCGTTCTTCGAACAGTCGTTCACCGCCGGGCTCCGCCACCGGCGGCTGGAACCGGTGCCACTCCGCCTTGCCGGGCCCGGGGGAGCACCGCTGGCGGTCGTTGCCGCCGGATACCGCCTTGATGATCTGCGCAGCCACATCTTCGTTGCCGTGCGTCGCACCATCAGCGCCGGTGAGCGTGATCCGGCCTCGGGGCTGATCGACGGCGCCGCTTTCGCCAGCCTGATCGCCACACGGGGTGAGACCGGGGCGCTCGAGTCCGGCCAGCGGATGACGCTGCTGGATGCGGCCGGGTACCAGGACGTGCAGGACCGGCTTGGCGCTGCCGCGGAGGGGGAATTGCAGAGCCGCATCGGCGCCTTGCTGAAAGCGTCTTCGGTGGACGGCGTGAGCGCGGCCCGCCTTACCGGCCATCGTTACGGCGTACTCCATGACGACCATACGGATGTGGGCTCGCTGCGCAGCGCCCTTGACGAGGTGATCAGGGGTGCAGACCCGGTCGGCGTCGGGGCCCAGGTGGAAGCGGCCAGCGTTGACATCAGTTCCGATATCACCCAAACGGGTGACATTGCCAAGGGTCTGGTTTATGCGATCAACAAGTTCCGCTCGGCGAAGAACGATGACTTCTCGCTGACGGCGCTTTGCGAAAACCTGGCGGGGCTGGCCGATCAAACCATGGCAGCGGTCGCGACTTTCAAGCAATGCCTGCAGGACGGCGGCTACCATGTCGCGTTCCACCCCATCGTCGACGTCCGCTCCGGCACGATTCACCATTATGAGGCGCTGGCCCGGTTTCCCGCCGCCAATCCGGCCGAGAGCCCCTTCGAGACGATCCGCCTGGCCGAGGAGACCGGCCTGATCGTCGCCTTCGATCTGGCCATGACCCGGCGGATCGTGGATTATCTCGCCGGTATGCCTCGCAGCAGCGACATCCGGATTGCCGTGAACATCTCCGGGGTGTCGGTTGCAGCGCCCGAATACCTGCCACAGCTCCAGGCGTTGCTGGAAATGAACCCCGGGGCGCGGGGCCGGCTGATGTTCGAGATCACCGAGTCGGCGCGGATGGACCACCTGGGGTCCGCCAACACAATGATCCAGACCTTGCGACACATGGGCTATCCGGTGTGCCTCGATGATTTCGGGGCCGGTGCGGCGAACTTTCAGTACTTGTCCCGCCTTGAGGTGGATATCGTCAAGCTCGACGGCTCGGCGATCCGCAACGCTCGCAGCGGTGACAAGGGCAAAGCCTTCCTGCGCGCCCTCGTGGGTCTGTGCCGGGAGATTGGCGTCGGGACCATCGCCGAAATGATCGAGAACGAGAGTGACTTGCGGTTCATCCGCGACTGCGGGGTGGAATACGCCCAGGGCTTTCTGTTCGGTGTGCCGTCCTCCGACATCAGTGTCTTCCACGACCAATTGCCCAGCCACGTCTTCGCCACCTGAGGACCCGCCGCGGCGCGGATCAACGCGGGATCGGGGTCCGGACGGCGCTGGGTACCGCCGCCTCCTGATCGCGATTGGCAAAGACCAGCCGCCCAGCATAGACCTGCTTGGTCGCCTCGACCAGGACGACCCCGCCGAACGTCTTGAACAGCCGCCGGCCGACGGTCTCCCAGGCAGTCGCTGACTTGATTACCATCCTGGAGCGGACCGGCGGCAGGAACAGTGCGGCGCCTGAGCGTTCCGGCTGGAACAGAACCTCGCGCAGCGCCGCGCGCACGCCTGACTCGGAGCGGGCTGCGCCCTTGCCGAACGGCGTGGCCTGGAAGCGTGCCCACAGTCCCCGCTGGTTGGGGACGACCACCAGCAGCCGCCCGCCATCGGCCATCACCCGCCAGATTTCCCGCAGCATCGGCCGGAGCGGCTCGGCGCATTCCAGGGCGTGTACGATCAGGACCCGGTCGAACATCCGGTCCGGAAACGGCAGGTTGGCTTCGTCGACCAGAGCCGTCCCGCATGCTCCCTCCTGGGGCCAGGCATGGACGCCCTGGGCGGCCGGCATCGCTGCGGTGACGCGTTCGGCGGTGGCGCGAAACGGACCAAGAAAGGGGGTCGCGTACCCGATGCCGAGAATGCGGTCGCCGCTGACATCGGGCCAGACCTCACGGACGGCCTGGCCGATCATCCGTTGGGCAGTGCGGCCCAGGTTTCCGGCATAGAATTCACGCAGTTTGGCAGCGTCGCACCACATAATGGTCGTAACTGTAGCGCAGCGCCGGGGGCTGCGGTAGTCTCGCGCCTGCGAACGTCTTCGTCGTCCCGACAGAGCCAGCCGAAGAGGGAGCCCATGCCCGAGCCGCTGGACATCCACCAGGTCCCTGTCCTCCGCGACAACTACGTCTACCTGGTGCGCGATCCGCAAACGCACGCGTGCGCTGCCGTCGACCCGGCGGTGGCCGCACCGGTGCTCGCTGCGCTCGACCGGCTCGGCTGGCGGCTGACCCATATCCTGAATACCCACCACCACCATGATCACGTGGGCGGCAACCTGGAGATCAAGGCGGCAACCGGCTGCACGATTGTCGGCAACGCCGCCGACCGGGCCCGCATCCCCGGCCTCGACGTCGCCGTGAATGACGGCGATGTTTTCCACCTCGGCGCGCAGCGGGCGCGGGTGTTCGATGTGTCCGGGCACACCCGCGGCCACATCGCCTACTGGTTCGAGGATGCCGCGGCAGTGTTCTGCGGCGATACCCTGTTCTCGCTCGGCTGCGGCCGGCTGTTCGAGGGCAGCCCGGCGGAAATGTGGACCAGCCTCGGCAAGCTGCGGGCGCTCCCGGCTTCGACGCGGGTCTACTGCGCCCATGAATACACCCAGAGCAACGCCGCGTTCGCGCTCACCCAGGAACCGGACAGCCCGGCGCTCAAGGCCCGGGCCGCCGAGGCGGACAGGCTGCGCCGGGAAAACCGGCCCACGGTGCCATCGACCATCGGGCTGGAGACCGCAACCAATCCGTTTCTGCGCGCCGATGTGGCAGCATTCCGCGAGGCGGCCGGCGTTGCCGGCCTCGATCCGGTGGCGGCGTTCGCCGAAATCCGCCGTCGCAAGGACACGTTCTGAGCGGGCCTGCGCGGACCGGCGGAGGATGTCGAGGGAGCTGACCGATGAAACTTCGCCTGTCCCCCACGTCGCCCTATGCGCGCAAGGTGATGGTGCTCGCGCTGGAAACCGGTGTGGCAAGCCGGCTCGAGCCGGTCGTCACCAACGCCTGGGACCCGGCGACCGACCTCGGCAAGGACAATCCGCTCGGCAAAATCCCGGCGCTGATCCTCGATGACGGCACTGTGCTCTATGACTCGCCGGTGATCTGCGAGTACCTCGACAGCCTGCACGAGCCGCCGCCGATGTTCCCGCCGGCGGGCCCGGAGCGGTGGACGGCGCTGTGCCGTCAGGCCCTCGGCGACGGGATGATGGATGCGACCGTCGCGGTGTTTCTGGAGCGGCGCAAGCCGCCCGAGCAGCGGTCCGATCCCTGGATTCTCCGGCAGCACACCTCGATCCAACGGGCGTTGAACGCCCTCGAAGGGGAAGCGGCGCAGATCGCCGGGCGGGTTGACATCGGCACGATCACGCTTGCCTGCGCGCTCGGCTATCTCGACCTCCGCCTCGCCGACAGCCCCTGGCGCGGTGACCACCCGACGCTTGCGGCCTGGTATGAGGGTTTTGCCAACCGTCCCGCGATGCGGGAGACGGCGCCGCCGACAACGTGAGTGCCCGGTTCGGGTGAGGAACAGCCGGCTCAATACGGGATGTGCGGGGACCGGATGATCGGGGCGTCGGTGGGAAACGCCCGGTCGCCGGTGAGGAGCGGATCGCCGGTCAGGGGCCAGGTCCGGGCCCAGTCGAAGCCGGTCCGCTGCAAGTCGTCGACTGCATCGGTTTCCTGGAAATCGGGGATGATGATGTCCTCGGGCTCGGGACCGAAGTCGGTTGACCACCGGCTGCCGCGATCGCGGGCCGGCACGGCGCGGCTCGACACCGTTCGGGGCGGTTCCAGATCAATCGCAATCGACAGCGGACCGGCCATGGTCGGGGCAGCGTCGAGGTGGAACTGCGTCGCCGCGGTCCCCGCCGCGCCCATGCCGCCTGACGCCCCCGCGCCGGCAGCCGCTGGCCGGCAGCGATCGTCGACGGCGGTGCTGGTGCAAAGGAAGTCGAACGGGTTGTCGAGGCCCCCGGTCCGGGATCCGGTCATCGTTGCCTCGGCGAGACCGATGCCCCACCACGGCAGGGCCAGACAGGTTACCAACAGGACGTGGCAACGGGCGCGGCTACTTGCGTTGATGTTCACTCCAGTCCCTCAATCTGCACGCGCGCTGCGGGGATCCTGCCCGCGCGCCACAACATTTGGGAACGTTAAGCAAAAGTCGCGCCAGTTTTGATAAACGCGGTTATGTCAGCAGGTTCGCCAATGAGTGGGGGCGACCGGGCGCGGCAAGGTGTAAGATTTCTTTAACAGTCGCCCTAAGCCCCATGCGGGGCAGACGGGAGGCCGTCGCCGCGACCGTTCGAAAGAGCGTCGAAAATCAATGGGTTAAGCCCATGAGAAGGCGCTAATGTCGACTACGGCGCGGATATGTATTGTAAAAATGTTTTACATTTTTGGTCTTGCTGGATGGCTCGGCGGCAAGCCCAAAATCTCCAAGGGGTTACTCGACCAATGACTGGATGAGCGGCTCGCGGTTCGATGCTGACGGATCGGTCTTCTCGGTTAGCTAAATCCAACCGAAGTATCCTTTACTTCGTGGATCGAGCGATCATTCGTTTGGGCATCAAGCGAAGGATCCGATCCCTTCGCGAAGTCGTTATGCCAGAACCTGCCGCATGGCCGGAAGTTGTACAGTGGCTTTTGACAAAGCGCATTGATGCTTGTCTCAGTCATCCATGGTCGGCGCGCACTTTTTAATTAATATAAAACATATCATCAGAAAATAATGATAAGAGGCACCATTTCCTCAAGAAAACAAACATAACAAGAAACACAAGAAGTTCCAATTAGCTAAAAAAATACTCAAGCAATACAAGCCAGTATAACACAATAAACATTGGCATACAGAATCCCATAGGGCTCTCATGGGAACGCTCTTTTTCTTCAGGAGGCCTTTTTTTGGTAATTTTTGGATTGATCCGAAGTTAAATAAACATTATGAATATTATTTCTTTCTATATATTCATTTTTCAGGGCTGCCATCTTAGCGAGCAAGCCGCGTTTCTTGTGCATAATCAAACGTGATATTGCAAGACCGGACATCATTTATCCCGTCTGACGTATCCACGAACATCGGGTCTGCCCAAAGTATGTTGGCGCCAAATCAATATTTAAGACAAATGCTGTCAATAAAAAAGACTGCGCCAAAAAAACGAAATTCATTCGCGAATGAAAATCCTGATCAGCCGCATTCAAATATTGTCAAGCCCGATCGATATCGTTATTCGTCATTAAAAAATATCGCTTGAGGGCCGGATTATTTTACATCTGCAACAGCTGACGACCCCGCCGCCCGGCCGTAAGGGTCCTCGAAGCGGATGATGTCGTCCTCGTTGAGATAGCCGCCCGACTGTACCTCGATCATCCGGAGTGGAATGCGACCGGGATTCTCCAGGCAGTGCGGGGTGTTGTGGGGGATGTAAGTGGACTCGTCCTCGGTGAGATAGAAGGTCTCGTTGCCGCGGGTCACCCGCGCGGTGCCGCTGACCACCACCCAGTGCTCGGCGCGGTGGTGATGCATCTGCAGGCTCAGCTTGTGGCCCGGGTTGACGACGATCTGCTTGACCCGGAAGCGCTCGCCCTGGTCGATCGACTGATACCAGCCCCACGGCCGGAACACTTTGGAGTGGATGTAGTGCTCGGACCGGCCCGCTTCCTCCACCTGGCGGACCAGGTCACGGACCTCCTGGGCGCGGTCCCGCGGCACAACCAGAACCACATCATCGGTGGCGATGATCACCAGGTCGCGAACCCCCAGGGCCGCGACCATGTTCTGGTCGGCGCGAATGTAACAGCCGGCGACGTCAGCGGCGACCACATCACCGATCAGGGCATTGTCGCCCTCGTCCCGGTCGGCCATCGCCCAAAGTGCCGACCAGGAGCCCACGTCGCTCCAGCCCAGGTTCGCCGGGACGATCGCCCCCCGCCGGGTCCGCTCCATCAGCGCGTAGTCGATCGAGACTGAGGTCACGGCCGCGAACGGCGCGGCGGCGAGGCGGAGGAAATCCAGGTCCTGCCTCGCCTCGGCGACCGCCGCCCGGCAGCCCGCGACCATCGCCGGTTCGAGGGCGGACATCTCGGCGAGCAGCGCGGCCACCGGAAACAGGAACATGCCGCTGTTCCAGAGATAGTCCCCGCTGGCCAGATAGGCTTCCGCCGTGGCCAGATCCGGCTTCTCGACAAAACGGTCGATGGCGAAGACGCCGGCGATCCCGTCCAGTGGCGCGCCGCGGCGGATGTAGCCGTAACCGGTCTCGGGGGCGGTCGGCTCGATCCCGAAGGTGACAAGCGTGCCGGCCGTGGCCGCCTGCGCTCCGGTCTCAAGCGCGGCGTGGAACGCAGGCACGTCGACGATGTGATGATCGCTCGGCAGCACCATAAGGATGCCGTCGGGATCGCGGGCCTCCAGCCAGGCCGCTGCGGCAAGGATCGCGGGGGCGGTGTTGCGGGCGGCGGGTTCGAGAAGAATGGCGCCGGGTGCGACGCCGATGCGGCGAAGCTGTTCGGCCACCTGGAAGCGGTGTTCCTCATTGCAGACCACAACCGGCGGGGCAAGACCAGGGCCCTGCACCCGCCGCACCGTGTCCTGCAACAAGGTGGTTTCCGCGGCCAGGGGCAGCAGCTGCTTGGGCCGCAGGGTCCGCGACATCGGCCAGAGCCGGGTGCCGGCGCCGCCGGACAGCACCACCGGATGGATCATCGGCACCGTGGCAGCGGCCGTCGGCAAGCCGCTATTGCACCAACTCCAGGGCGAAATTGGCGTTCACGTAATCGACCAGCACGCCAATGCACTCTTCCACGGACTGGGTCGAAGTGTCGAGCCGCAGCTCCGGCATGGCGGGGGCTTCGTACGGCGCCGAGATGCCGGTGAATTCGGCGATCTCGCCGGCGCGGGCGCGCTTGTACAGACCCTTCGGGTCCCGCTGTTCGCAGACGCTGATGTCAGCGTGGACGTGGATCTCGTGGAAATAGTCGGGGGCCAGCGCCCGGATTCGGTCGCGGTCCGAGCGGTAGGGGGAGATGAACGAGGTGATCGCCAGCACCCCGGCCCGCGCAAACAGCGCTGCCGCCTGGCCGACCCGGCGGATGTTTTCCACCCGGTCCTCCGGCGAGAAGCCGAGATCGGCGCAGAGGCCGTGGCGGATGTTATCGCCGTCGAGAACGTAGACCTGGTAGCCTTTGCGGAACAGGTATTGTTCCAGGGAGAACGCCAGCGTCGACTTGCCGGAGCCCGACAGGCCGGTCATCCACAGGATGCCGCTCTTGTGGCGGTTCACCCGCCAGCGTTCCTCGGTGTCGATGCGATGCTCGACCCGGTAGATGTTGGTCGAGCGGCGCTGCTGACCCGGTCGCTGGTCGGCATAGCCGTCCATGTTGATCAGGCCGCCGCCGACGATGTCGAAGTCCTCGATCAGCACGAACCGGCCGGTGTGCATGTTCTGCTCGAAAGGATCGAGGGCGATCTGGCCGCGGGTGCGGATCACCACCTCGCCGACCGAGTTGCGCTCCACCTGATCCGGGCTGGTGCTGCCCAGATCGCTGACGTCGATCACCTGCTCAATCTTTTCGATTTCCACCGGATATTCGCCGGTGTTGAGCTTGAGCGTGTAGCGTTTGCCGGGTTGCAGCGGGTTGTGGCCGAGCCAGAACACCCGGCCGCGGAAGACATTGGTCAGAATCGGCGGGTTATAGACATGGCTGGCCATCTCGCCCCGCTCCAGGAACAACGGCTCATCGAGGGTGATGCCGATCGACTGTCCGGCGCGCACCGCCATAACCTCGTCTTTGACCGGCCAGGACTCGATCGTCGCCACCCGCGCCGTCTTGTTTGAGGGTGAGAACAGCAGCACGTCGCCGCGGCGCAGGTGGCCGCTCTCGATCCGGCCGGCGAGGATGCGGCGCTCGTCGAATTTGTAAACGTCCTGAAGCGGCAAGCGCAGCGGCAGCTCCAGCGGCGCCGCGGGCGGCTGGAAGGTATCGAGGGCGGCGGCCACGGTCGGCCCGTCGTACCACGTCATCACCGCCGAAGTTTCAACGATGTTGTCGCCATGGCGGGCGGAGATCGGGACGATGATGGTCCGCTGCAGGTCGATGCCAAGGTGAGCGAGGTAGTCCTTCACCTCGGCCGCCACTTCCTGGAAGCGGGCCTCGCTGCTGCCGACCAGATCCATTTTGTTGATGGCCACCAGCACCTGGTGAATGCCGAGCAGATGCAGGAGGTAGGCGTGGCGGCGCGTCTGCTCCTGGACCCCTTCGTTGGCGTCGACCACCAGGACCGCGGCGTCCGCCTGGGCAGCGCCGGAGACCATGTTCTTCAGGAACTCACGGTGGCCGGGCGCGTCGATCATCACGTAATCGCGGTGGGTGGTGCGGAAATGGATGTAGGAAACATCGATGGTGATGCCCTGGTCCCGCTCCGCCTTCAGGGCGTCCATGAGGAAGGCGTATTCGAACGGCATACCGCGCCGCTCGCACATCGCCCGGATTGCCTCCACCTTGCCGTCGGGCAGCGAACCGGTGTCGTGAAACAGCCGGCCGATCACCGTCGATTTGCCGTGGTCCACGTGACCGACGATGACGATCTTCAACGGCGGGGTGGTCTTGATCGCCGGGTCGGCGGTGAGATGGGAATGCAGATCGTTCATGGTCCCTGCCTCCGCGTTCGCACTTACATGTATCCGGACGCCCGCAGGCGTTCGAAGGCGTCCTCGCTCTCGTGGTCCATGGCTCGTCCGGAGCGCTCGGCAATCCGGGTGGTTTCCAGCTCGGCGATCACCTCCTCGATGGTCGATGCGGTGCTGTCAATCGGGAAGGTAATGTCCTGATCGCCGAGCGAGCGGTAGCGCTTGCCGTCTTTCGCATAGTACAGGCTGACGAGCGGGATGTTCTCGCGCTGGATGTAGCGCCAGATGTCGATCTCGGTCCAGTGCAGGATCGGATGGACGCGGAGATGGGTTCCGGGCTCGAAATCGGTCTTGAACTGGTCCCAGAATTCCGGCGGCTGGTCGCGGAAGTCCCACTTGTTCTCGACGCCGCGGGGGCTGAACACCCGCTCCTTGGCGCGGGTGCCCTCCTCATCCCGGCGGATTCCGGCGATCAGCCCGCCGAATTTTTCCTTCTCCAGCAGGGCCTTCAGGCCGGCCGTCTTGCGTGCCGCGGACCGCGCGGCCGGCGGCAGGGTCGGGTCCATCTCTTCAACCGGCGGGCAGAAGCCAATCCGCAGATCGAGGTTCCATGCCTCGGCGTAATGCGTACGAAACGCATACATTTCCGGAAACTTCTTCTCCGTATCAACGTGAACCACAGGAAACGGCACATGCCCGAAGAAGGCTTTCCGCGCCATCCACAGCATGGCGTTCGAGTCCTTCCCGAGCGACCAGAGCATGGCCAGATTGTCGATCCGGTTGAAGGCCTCACGCAGGATGAAAATCGTCCTGTTCTCAAGGACGTCGAGATGGTCCATGATCACACCCGCTTTCTTGAGGAAAAGGGAACGCCTACGGAGCGGGCGAAGGACTACCAGAAAGTTGTCCGGCGAGTCCACATGGCTTTTGCACCTGCAAAAACATTTCCTGGTGTCACGGACATGAAACAATCACCCGCTGTGCGCCCTGGAGCCTGCAGCGCTACCGCAGGGGTTCCGGCGATCACTCTCTCCCGCGGACGATCCTCCAGGCCCGTCCTGTCCGGACACCACCAGCGGCCCGGACCGGCCGCGCGGTCTTCAGGCCGGCCGATCCGCACGGTGCTGCGCGCCGACAGCAGGCAGCGTAGGCTTGCGGAGCTTACCCGCCGGTAAACCCGGCCGCAAAGGGATCGGCCGGCGCCCTGTGCCGAACGGCCGGGCCGCGTGCGGCCGTCCCGGGCGATCAGACGAACGGCCGGGCCAGCTGGGGATTCTGCACCGGCGGTTTCTGGCCGTAGTCATAGAAGCCCTTGCCGGTTTTGCGACCCAGGTAACCGAGCTGGACCAGGCGGGTGAGCGTGTGCGGCGGGGCGTGGTGCTCGTGGCGGACGTCCATGAAGATGTTGGCGGCCATCGCCTCGACCACGTCGAGGCCGATGTAGTCGGCAAGTTCGAACGGGCCCATCGGATGGGCGGCGCCGGATTTCATGGCATGGTCGATGTCGGCAATGGTTCCGGTGCCCCGCTCGAGCATCCGGATCGCGTTGAGCATGTAGGGGGTGAGCAGCCGGTTGACGATGAAGCCTGTTGTGTCCTGGACGATCACCGGGTCCTTGTCGAGCTTACGGCAGAATGCATCGAGGGATTGCAGGGTCTCGTCGGCGGTCTCGAAGGCGTGAATAATCTCAACCAGTTTCATGACCGGCGCCGGATTGAAGAAATGCAGGCCGGCGACCCGGCCGCGCACCCGACACACCGCCATCATCGCCGTGACCGACAAGGTCGAGGTGTTGGTGGTCAGCAGCGCGTCTTCCCGGCAGATGTCCTCGAGACGGGCGAATAATGCCTTCTTTGTTTCGATGTCCTCGACGATTGATTCGATCACCACATCCACGTCGGCAAGCGTCGCTTCATCCGTTGTGAATGTGATCTTGGCCATGATGCCGTCCTTGACGGCCGCTTCCATTTTGCCCCTCTCGACGATTTTAGCGAGACTGCGGTCGAGGGTCCCGTGAGCTTTATCGGTACTGCCGGGCGTGGCTTTGACGGCGACGACGTGATAGCCCGACTGGGCACAAACGTGGGCGATGCCGAGCCCCATGGTGCCAGTGCCGACGATACCTACCTTCTCGATGGTCATGATGGCTGATCTCCCTCCCGATGGGACCTCGCGCGTCCCGGGGAACCGCGGTGATCGTGCGGAGTCCCGTCCACGCCATTATTCTGCAGTTGCGAAGCGCGGCTGCAGTATTCGCCAGATTCGCGTGAATTCCCGATTCAGTCAAGCGAAACGGCAGCCGGTTCCAAAGGAGTCCGCTCCGGATTCCCGCGCTGCCGCGGGGACGGTTCGCCGGCAGCCGGGTTTTCGCAGTTGCGAGCACCGTGCCTTGGGCTTCGCAACCGGCGATTTTGCATCGCGGTCGCAAGAAGTCATCAGCCGGCCCGCGGCGAGTGTTGCCGCCGGCCCGCAAAGCCGCCGGGTAAGGGTCTCAAAACGATGAAGAATACGGCAGGATGCGGGACCTCGCCGCGGCGTGCCCGCGATTTTTTTGCAATCCGCCATCGCGCGCATTGCATTGCAGCAATTTTTTGCGGTAGGTTGCGGACAAGCAGCGCACGCAGTGCGAACAGGTCTGGGATTCCAATCCGGCGCGAAGGCGCAAAACGATGAACGACTCCACGCGTTCGGCCGCCGTCGTCAAAGACGGCAAGACGACGCCGATCACAATTAAAAAATATGCAAACCGTCGGCTCTACAATACCGCTACGAGCAGCTATGTAACGCTTGATAATCTCGCATCAATGGTGAAGGGTGGTGCAGACTTCGTCGTTTATGATGCCAAAACTGGCGAGGATATTACACGTTCTGTTCTGACTCACATCATTGTCGAAGAGGAAGCAAAAGGGCAAAAACTGCTCCCGGTCAGTTTCCTTCGCCATTTGATCAGTTTCTATGGCGACAGTCTGCAGGTCGTGGTTCCGCGTTACCTGGATCACACCATGCATTCGTTCGCCCGGAATCAGGAACAGATGCGCAGTGTCATGAAGGAGGCGCTCGACGGACTGATGCCATTTGGCCAGTTCGAGGAGATGAGCAAGCAGAACATGGCGTTCTTCGAGAGCGCGCTGAAGATGTTTGCGCCGTTTTATGCCGAATCCAACCACAAACCGGACAAGGATCAGCCCCAGGACCGGGAGCAGGCCGCAACAAGCGCCGAAGACCAGCTCTCTGAGTTGCGCGAGCGCCTGAACGAAATGCAGGCCAAGTTGGACCAGCTGATCAACAGCCGGACCGAGGAGTGAGCCGCCGGCGAGGGGCGTGAGCCGCCCGGATCGCTTGCTGAGCCTGTCCTGCGGCCAACCCTCGCGGCAAGGTCGCGGGCGACGCCCACAAAGGGGGGGCCGTGCACCCGCCGCCACGCCGGAGGGCGCTGCGGGCAGCCGGCCGGTGCCCTGACATCGGCATCGGCAGGACCGGAAAACGGTCACAAGCGGCTGATTTTCCCCGATTTCCAAATAGGCATTAAAAGTTTAGTGTTAACTCACCCTATGGTTTTCTGAAGTCATTTGGTACCCTATTTCCCGTGGCAGTGGTGCGGCGCGGTGGTGACCAAGCCTCCTCAAAGCGCATAATCGTTGGTGCCACCACGACACGGGGCTCTGCAGTGCGCTGTTGCAGACCCCCAGGGCGCGAGCCGGATACCACCCCGACTTACGACCTCCGGAACAGTTGAACCAAACCCAAGCGGTGGTCCTATAACACAACACGGCAGCGGTGTGGCAGACTGACGACGCGGATTATCGGGAGACGATGAACATGGTACCGTTCGACAACGAGAAAGGCTTCGGAGAGCGGACGACAATTCGGGCAACCGATGTCGACCGTTTTGTCGGCAGCCGCATCCGTGAGCGGCGGGTTATGCTCGGCCTTAGCCAGCAACAGATGGCCGACATGATTGGTGTGACATATCAGCAGGCTCACAAGTACGAGCGCGGCATTAACCGGATTTCGGCCGGGCGGCTGTACGAGATCGCCCAGGTCCTGCGGGTGCCGGTGAGCTATTTCTTCGACGGCATCGATGGTCCCGACGCCGAGGATGAACTGACCGTCCGTCAGCGGATGTGCCTCGAACTCGCGCGGAATTTCACGCAGATTCCGAGCGACCGGCATCGGGAAGCGCTCAGCCAGCTGGCGCGGGCCCTGGCCACGAAGTAAGCCGGGCCCCGCCCGGCAAGTCCGGAGCCGACCCCCGCCAGGGCAGGCCTCCAGACGCGGCGGGGCGGCGGGAGCCACGTCGGCGCCCGGAACCCGTCATGTCCGAAATCCAGGATGTTCGCTCCGGTGGCGAGCGGGGTGGCGAGCGGACGACAGCGGGCGGCTCGCCATTAAGGCCGGTCGCTCCGCAGGTCCCGCACGACCCGGAAGCCGATTGTATAGCTGACGACCCGCGGGTCGTTCGGTCCTCTCCAGGCCGACCGGGCAACCGGGGACCAGTAGTACCAGGCACCGCCGCGAACCACCTGCTGCCTGCAGATGTCCTCCCGGCCTGCGTCCGGCCTTACGGACACGGATTGCTCCGGCACCGATGGTTGATCCGGGTCTGGCGCCGCCGTGAGGCGAGGATGCCAGCAATCGGCCACCCATTCGAGGACGTTGCCGGCGGTGTCGTAAAGGCCGAAGGGATTGGCCGGGAACTGCCCGACCGGCATGGTCCGGGGGCTCGCCGGCGCTCCCGGGCAACCGCGGCAGTTGGCGCGGCCGGCGGCCAGGGCGTGACCCCACCACCACGTCGCGGTCGTCCCGGCCCGGTTCGCATAGGCCCATTCCGCCTCAGACGGCAGCCGGTATCGTTGGCCGGTGCGTGCGGTCAGCCAGTGGAGGTAGTCCTCAACGGCGGCCATGGAGACGTTGATCACCGGCCGGGGGCCGCGCCCCCAGCCATGATCATCGGGCATCGCCGCACAGCCCCCCTGGTCCACACACGCCTGCCACTCATCGAAGGTCACTTCGAAGCGGCCGAGTGCGAATCGCCTCTCGATCGTCCGTCCGACCGCGGGACCTTCCACCGGCCGGGCGGCGCCGGCGCCCATCACAAACTCTCCGGCCGGGATCACCACCAGTTCAGGACAGACCGGACAGTCACGGAACACCGTGCCCGGCGCCAGCGGCTCAGCGCCGTCTGCCGTGGCGACGCCGGCGGCGACGGCCACAGCCGCGAGCAGCGTTCGGATCACCCGCCCTCCCGGTTCCGCTGACGCGCCGTTGCCCGACGCGCCGCATCGCGCACGCTCCGCGCAGGGTCGGCCCGCAGGCGGCGGAGCACATTAGCCGCCTCTTCAGTGCCGGCATTGCCTGCGGCAATGGCAACATTGCGCAGCACCCGGTCGCGACCGGTCCGCTTGACCGGGCTCGCCGTGAACAGGGCACGGAAACCCGGGTCGTCCGCCAGGGCGAGGTCGACGAGGCGGAGTTGGTCCCGGCCGGCCTGCGGCGCCAGCGCCGCATGGCGGGTCGGGCTTGCAAACCGGTTCCAGGGACAAACGGCAAGGCAGTCATCGCAGCCGTAGACCCGGTTACCGAAGCTTTCCTCCAGGCCGGGGTCGATCTCGCCGCGGTGCTCGATGGTCAGGTAGGACAGGCAGCGCCGGGGATCGATGCGGTACGGCTCGGGCAGCGCTCCCGTCGGACAGGCTGCCCGGCAGCGGTCGCAGGAACCGCAGTGGTCGACCGCCGGCGGGTCCGGCGGCAGCTCGAGAGTGGTGAACACCTCTCCCAGAAACAGCCAGGAGCCGAAGCGCCGCGAGACCAGATTGGTGTGCTTGCCGATCCAGCCGAGGCCGGCGCGCATCGCGACCGGCTTCTCCATCACCGGCGCGGTGTCGACGAACGCCTTCGCGGCCCCGCCGAATTGCGCCACAAGCCAGCGGCCGAGCGCCTTCAGCCTGCTCTTGAGAACCAGGTGATAATCACGGCCCTGGGCATAGGCACTGATCGCCGCCCGGTCCGGATCGCCGGCAGCCGCCAGCGGATCGCCGGCCGGGCCGTAATTGATCCCGAGCGCGATGATCGTCCGCGCCTCCGGCCACAGCGCCCTGGGATCGGCGCGACGGCCGGCCGTGTCGGCCATCCACGTCATATCGCCGTGACGTCCCTCCGCGATGTACGCGGTGAGGTGCGCCGCGTCGGCCGGGGCGGCGGTAGCGGCAGCGAAGCCGACCGCATCGAAGCCGAGTCCTTCGGCATACTCGCGGATCATCCGCTTCGCGGTTGCCCGATCGTCCGTCATGTCCACGGTTCGATGTCGCCCTCGCTCTCCGCAGCCGCGAATGCCGCGGCGAACGCCGTGAGCCGCCCGCTCTCGATCGCCGTGCGCAGCCCCGCCATCAGGTCCTGATAATAGGTCAGATTGTGAGCGGTAAGCAGCATCGCACCGAGGATTTCCCGGGCCCGGACCAAGTGGTGGAGATAGGCGCGGCTGACCGTCCGGCAGGCCGGGCAGCGGCAGGACTCGTCGAGGGGGCGGGGGTCTTCAGCGTGGCGGGCGTTCTCAATGTTGAGGGCGCCGCGGCGGGTGAAGGCTTGGCCGGTCCGGCCCGAGCGGGTCGGCAGCACGCAGTCGAAGAGGTCAGTTCCGCGCCTCACCGCGCCGACCATATCGGCCGGCTTGCCGACCCCCATCAGATAGCGGGGCCGCTCGGCCGGCAGCAGCGGCATCGTCGCATCGAGCACCGTGAACATCGCCGCCTGGCCCTCGCCGACCGCCAGCCCGCCAATGGCATAGCCATCGAAGCCGATGGCTTTCAGGGCCGCCACGGACTCAGCGCGCAGGTCGGCATAGACGCTGCCCTGGACGATCCCGAACAGACCATAGCCCGGGCGTGGCCGGAAGGCTGCTTTGGCCCGCCCGGCCCAGCGCATCGATCGCCGCATCGATGCTGCGGCGGTGCCATGGTCGGCGGGGAAGGCGGTGCATTCATCCAGCACCATGGTGATCGTTGCATCCAGCTTGTCCTGGATCGCCACCGCCGTGCGCGGTGTCAGATGGTGGCGCTCGCCGTCGAGATGGGAGCGGAATGCCACGCCGTCCTCGCTCACCTGGACCAGTTCGCCGAGCGACATCACCTGATAGCCGCCCGAGTCGGTCAGGATCGGCCCCGGCCAGTCCATGAACCGGTGGAGGCCGCCGAGGCGGGCGATCCGGTCGGCACCCGGCCGCAGCATCAGGTGGTAGGTGTTGGCCAGCACCATCTCAGCGCCGGTCACCGCGACCATTTCCGAGGTCATCGCCTTGACCGTGGCGGCGGTACCGACCGGCATGAACGCCGGCGTCTCCACGGTCCCGTGGGCGGTTTCCAGCCGGCCGCGGCGGGCGGCACCGTCGCAGGCAAGCAGGGTGAAGGCGGCGCTCACCGGCACGCCGCACGATGCAGCAGGGTCGCGTCCCCGTAAGAGAAGAACCGGTAGCCGGCCGCCAGGGCATGGGCGTAAGCAGCCCGGATCCGCTCCGTTCCCGCGAAAGCCGAGACCAGCATCAGCAGGGTCGAGCGCGGCAGGTGGAAGTTGGTCATCAGCAGCTCTGCCGTGCGCAGGGGAGAGCCGGGAGCGATGAACAGGTCCGTGGTGCCGGCGAACGGCCGGATCCGCCCCGCCGGGTCGGCAGCGGTCTCAAGCAGCCGCAGCACGGTGGTGCCGACCGCGACGATCCGCCCCCCGGCCTCCCGGGCGGCGTTGATCCCGGCAGCCGCGGCGGCAGTGATCTCGCCGACCTCGCCATGCATCACATGGTCGGCGATCCGGTCGGCCTTCATTGGCAGGAAGGTTCCGGCGCCCACGTGCAAAGTGATCGCGGTGCGCCCGATCCCCTGCGCCGCCAGCGCCTCGAACAGCGCCGGCGTGAAATGCAGGCCCGCCGTGGGTGCCGCGACCGCGCCCGGCCGGGTGGCGTAGATGGTCTGGTAGTCGGCGCGGTCCTGCGGGTCGGAAAGGTCCGGGCGCTTGATGTAGGGCGGCAGCGGCGGGGCGCCGTAGCGGTCCAGGGCGGCGAACAGGTCGGCAGTGGCAAGCGCCACATTGAGCAGCACGCTGCCGTCGGCCATTTTGTCCGCGATCCGCGCCGCGAAGTCCTGAGCGAACGCGATCCGGTCGCCCGGGCGGAGTTTCCGGCCCGGCCGTGCCAGCGCCCGCCACACCCCCGGCGCCTCTTCGGTCAGCAGCGTCACCTCCACGGCCGCATCGCCGCGGCGGCCGGCAAGCCGGCTGGGGATCACCCGGGTGTCATTGATCACCAGCCGGTCGCCGGGGCGGAGCAATGCGGGGAGGTCGCGGACCCGCCGGTCGGCCAGTTCCTCGCCCACCACCAGCAACCGGGCGGCATCGCGCGGGCTCGCCGGGCGCTGGGCAATCGCCTCGGCCGGCAGGGGATAATCGAAATCAGCGACCCGCAGTTCGGAAGGCGGCGGGCCGGGCGGCGGATCGGGAACGTTGATGGCGACGGGCCTCATCCGGGTTGTATCGGGCCCGACGGCGCTTGACGCCGCAGCAATGCGGTCGCCAAGATCACCGCAGGGTTCGGGCAGGGGAGACAACGCCATGCACGTGACGCTGGTCAAGATTTCCGTGAAGCCGGAGTGTGTCGATGCCTTCATCGAAGCGACCCGCGCCAACCATGAGGGCTCGATCGCCGAGGCGGGCAACTGCCGCTTTGATGTCCTCCAACAGGCCGACGATGCGACAGCGTTCGTCCTTTATGAAGCGTTCGTGAGCGCCGCCGACGCCGCCGCTCACAAGGAGACGCCCCATTATCTCGCCTGGCGGGATGCGGTTGCCGGAATGATGGCGGTGCCGCGCCAGGGCACCCTTTACGCCGGCCTGTTGCCGGACATGTGAAGCGATGCCGCCGATCGCGCCGTTTTCCATCGCCCGGCTGCCGCGGATCGACTTCGGCGCCGGGGCCGTCGCCGGCCTGCCGGCGGAGATTGCGGCGATCGGCCGGCGCGCCCTGATCGTCACCGGCAGGCGCTCGTTCCGGGCCTCGCGGCACTGGCAGCCGCTGCTCGACGGGCTGGCGAAGCGCGGCGTCGCCTGGTTCGACCTGGGGGTGGAGGGAGAGCCGACCCCGGACATTGTGGATGCCGCCGTCGCCGAGTTCGCTGAGAGTGACGTGGACGTGGTCGTCGGTATCGGCGGCGGCAGCGCGCTCGATGCCGCCAAGGCGATCGCCGGGATGCTGCCCCACGGCATTTCGGTCATCGAGCACCTGGAGGGGCTCGGCATCGAGCGGCCTTATACGGGTCCGTCGGTGCCGCTGATCGCCGTGCCGACGACCGCCGGCACCGGCTCGGAGGCGACCAAGAACGCCGTGCTCAGCCGCCAGGGCCCCGACGGCTTCAAGAAGTCGTTCCGCCACGAGAGCCTGGTGGCGCAGGTCGCCGTGATCGACCCGGACCTGCTCGCCACCTGCCCGGCGGCGGTGATCGCCGCCAACGGCATGGACGCGTTCACCCAGCTGCTCGAATCCTATGTCTCGATCAGGGCCAATCCGCTGACCGACGCACTCGCCTGGTCAGGGATGGTGGCGTTCCGCGAGGGCTTCTGGGCGGCCGTTCTGGGCGCGGAGAGCCAGAGCGAGGCAGCCGCAGCGGGGCGGAGCCGGATGGCCTATGCCTCGCTCGTCTCCGGGGTCTGCCTGGCGCAGACCGGGCTCGGCTCGGTTCATGGCCTCGCCTCGCCGCTCGGCGCGGTCTTGCCGATCCCGCACGGGGTGTGTTGCGGGACCCTCGTCGCCGAGGCGACGGCGGTGAATGTCCAGGCGCTCAGCCGGCGGGCGCCGGACAGCACGGCGCTCGGCAAGTACGCGGCGGTCGCGGCCCTGCTCGGCGCGCCGCCGGCCCTGGACGGCCGGCAGACGCCGGAGTCGCTGGTGGCGCTGCTGCGCACCTGGACCGAACAGCTCGACCTTCCCCGCCTGTCAGCGTTCGGGGCGGCGAGCGGGGACATCCCGCGGATCGTTGCCGGCAGCCGCGGCTCCAGCATGAAGACCAACCCGATCGTGCTCACGGATGCCGAAATCGCC
>CAYVUM010000046.1:0-26880 GCA_964454795.1 uncultured Rhodospirillaceae bacterium | reverse complement strand
GAATAGCCCGATCCACGGTGGACGCATGCGCATGAGCAATCTCTCCCTCCCGTTGCAAGGTGGATCCGCGAGAGGATCCCATTAGCAAGGTTAACAGCGATGGAAAAGGCACTTAACGGTGGGAGATGTGTGACGGGGCTGCGTGCACCAGGCGCCTGAACACAAGCGCGCCATATTCGCACGCCCGATTGCGCGTTGCGTTCGATCCCGAGTTCCGCGAACGGCAAGAATGACGAACCCGAAAAAGTCGCAACCGGGTCACATCCGGTCCCAGGGGGCGTGGCGCCCCGGGGACCGCTCGCCGACGGAGAGACAAGACCCCGGGGGCCCGGCGTTGCGGCACGCACTCAAGGCGCCATAAATCCCGGTTTTCGAGGAAATCTGACCGATCGGGTGGGGAGGGATGGTGGAGCCGAGGGGGATCGAACCCCTGACCTTCGCATTGCGAACGCGACGCTCTCCCGGCTGAGCTACGGCCCCGCGCGATCGGGATGGCCACGGCAGGCAAACCTCGCCTGAACGAACACGGCGCTCCGAGATCCCCTCAGAAGACCGTCGCCGTGACCAAGTGCCGCGATGATGGGTGCACCGTCCGCCGCTGTCAAGCGCGGCCACGCGCCGCCGCGGCTTGCGCGCTTGCGCCGCCCCCGCTAGGCTGCCCGCCGTCTGGTTCCCCCTCTTCTCCCCCTCATTGCGAGCGCACACAGCCATGGACGTCATCATCGGCCCGTTGATCACCCTGATCGATACCGCCGTGGATATCTACATCTTCATCCTGATCGTCGCGGTCGTGATGAGCTGGCTCATCGCCTTCAACGTTATCAACCCCCACAACCAGTTCGTGCAGATGGTCTGGGGCTTCTCCCGGGCGCTGACCGAGCCGGCGCTGCGGCCGATCCGGAATTTTCTCGCGCGCCTGATCCCCGGCTTGGGGGGCATCGACATCTCGCCGATCATCCTGATCCTGCTGCTCTATTTCGCCCGCGGGGTGATCATCAACCTCCTCATCCGGCTCAGCACCGCCGGCTGACGGCTCCCCATGGCCGCACCACCACTTTTCGCCCCGGTGTCCGATGGCGTCCGGGTGCGCCTCCGGGTGACCCCGAAGGCCTCGGCGACACGCCTGCAGGGGGTCTGCGAAAATGCCGACGGCCAGCCGGTCCTCAAGGTGGCGGTGACCGCCGCACCGGCAAACGGCAAGGCCAACGCCGCGGTGGTGGCCCTGCTCGCCAGAACCTGGCGGCTCCCGGCATCGGCGCTGGCGATCACCGCCGGCAGCAAGGACCGGGACAAGGCGCTCTGGATCGCCGCCGCCAATGCCGCCGCGGCCGAGGGGCTGGCGGCGCGGCTCGAGGCCTGGGCGGCCGCCGCGGCACTTCCCGCCGCAGCAGGAGGGCGCGGCCGGTGACCGCAAAGGCCCTCAGCATCGATGGTCGCGAGCTCGCCGGCCAAGTCCGCCGGCGGGTCCGCGAGGCTGTGGACACGCTGCGCGCCGCCAACCACCTCCGCCCCGGTCTTGCGGTGGTTCTGGTCGGCGAACATCCGGCAAGCCAGGTTTATGTGCGCAACAAGGCGCAGCAGACCGAAGAGACCGGGATGCGCTCCTTCGTCCACCGACTGCCCGATGACATCCGCGAGGAGCACCTCCTGACCCTGGTCCACGGCCTCAACCAGGACCGCCAGGTTCACGGGATCCTGGTCCAGCTCCCGCTCCCCGACCAGATCGATCCGGCCCGGGTCCTGGAGGCGATCGACCCGGCCAAGGACGTGGACGGCTTCCACGTCGTCAATGCCGGGCGGCTGTTCACCGGCATGTCGGGCGCGCTGGTGCCCTGTACTCCGCTCGGGTGCCTGATGCTGCTGCGCACCGTCCACGCCGACCTTACCGGCCTGCGCGCGGTGATCGTCGGGCGCTCCAACATCGTCGGCAAACCGCTGGCGCATCTGCTGCTCGCCGAGAACGCTACGGTGACGATCGCCCACTCCCGCACCCGCGATCTGCCGGCGCTCTGCCGCGAGGCCGACATCCTGGTGGCCGCGGCGGGCCGGGCGCGGATGATCGGCGCGGACTGGATCAAGCCGGGAGCGACGGTGATCGATGTTGGGATCAACCGGATCGAGACCGGCGACGGCAAGACCCGGCTGGTGGGCGATGTGGACTACGCGGCGGCGCTGGACGTGGCCGGGGCGATCACCCCGGTGCCGGGCGGCGTGGGGCCGATGACGATCGCCTGCCTGCTCCGCAACACCGTCACCGCCGCCTGCCTGCAGAACGGACTCGACGTCCCGGCGATGTGAGCGGGCCCGCCGGACGACGGGCACGCTCAGGCCGGCATCGGAGGACGGTGCCGGGTTACCGTGTGATCGTATCGCAGGTCCGGGCGTTCAGGGACTGATCGTAGAGGAAGCCGTCGGCGACGATCGTGTCGACGCAGAAGGTGAAACTGGCGCTGCCGCTGACCGGCCCGGCGGTGCGCGGCAGGGCGAGGCCGTTTGCATCGGTGACGCTGGCGACGACCTCGTTGAAATCGCCGGAGAAGGTGCCGGTCACGGTCGCCCCCGCGACCCGGTTGCCGTCGCTGTCGGCCACCAGAACGCCGGCACCGCCCCGGGTTCCGCCCTGGTCGTTGGGGCGGGCGAGAGCGCGCAGGCCGAGCACGAACAGCGCCGGCTCCGCGACCGGCTGTACGGCATCCAGAGCGGCGAAGGCATCGATGATGCCCGCTCCGGAGTCCCGGTCGGTCCCGGGCGCCTCAATGTCGATCGCCGAGGCGGTCAGCAGGCCGCGGATATCCCGGGCCGGCAGACCGGGATTGGCCGCCAGGACGAGGCTGGCGATCGCCGCCGCGTGCGGCGCCGCCGCCGAGGTGCCGAAGAACCTCTCAAACCCGGGTGTGGCCGTGGACACGCCATCGGCGGCGGCCAGATCGGGTTTGGCGCGCACCACCCCACCGCCGGACAGCAGGTTGCCAGGGGTCAGCGGCAGGCCCTCCGGGGTGTAGAAAATCGTCCGCGGCCCGTCGGAACTGAACGTCTCCACCGCCGCGGTGTCATCGAAGCCGCCGCCCGCCGGCGCCTCCCGCCAGTCGACCGCGGCAACGGCGATCGCCCCGTCCGCGCCGGGATGGCCGAAGATCTGCCCGGCGGTGCCAATGGCGAGCCGGCCGCGGTTGGTGTTGAGGTGCAGGGCCCGCGCCTCGGCGCCGGCATTGCGGACGATCACCAGCGACAGGCCGGTGTCGTTGAACAACCGGGAATCGATGAATTCGAACGGATCCTGGCTGCCATCCTGAATGTTGGTGGAGGCCGCCAGCACAAGCCCCCGATTGTCGACGAGGAAAAGGTCATAGTCGTTGGCCGATCCGCCCAGCGGGTCCGACCACTGCAGGGTGAACAGGAAAGGCGAATCCACACTGATCGTGTTGAGGAACACGCCCGGCGCAAAGGCGTGAAGCTCGCCGCTGCCGCTGGTGCCGGCGGTGACGAAATCGCCTTCCCAGACGCCCGACTGGCCGTCGTTGAGATTCCCACCGTTACCGGCGGCGCTGAAGTAGAGGGCGCCGTCGGCGGCGACCGTGTCCACGGCGACGGCAATCTCGTCGTCCTGGAAGACGCCCTCGGCGAAGTAGCCCAGGTCATCGACGATGACATCACAGCCAACCTCGAACCGCAGGCGCTCGATGTTTTCGGCGAAAACGGCCTCGCCGCCGATACCGGTAGCGAAGCCCAGGTCGGCACCGGGAGCGAGGTCGGAGAGGATCTCGAGCATCGCTGTGCCCTCATCCCCTGCGCCGCCCGCACCGGAGAGAACCTCGACGGAGGCGCTCACATCACCGCTTGCCTGGCGTTCGGCCAGGCTGTCGATGCCGTCCGAGACAACGCAGACCTTGGTCCCCGCGCCATCGACACCGAAGGCTGCCCGGGCCTGGTCGGCGAAGTGGGCGACATCGCCCTCGGAGACGTTCGTCTTGCGGATCTCCGGGGGCAGGTACTCGCGGATCCAGGTGACGTCGATGCGCCGGGCCAGGTCGGTCAGCCGGGCCATCGGCACCCAGCCGCGCAGCCAGCGGTGGCGGATCGACAGGTCCATGACCCGGCCTTCCATCGCCCCGATTGCGGCTGCCAGGGTGTCGCTGACGTCGCCGCCCAGTTCCACATGCACCCGGCCGCGGCCGTCCGTCTCGACCCGCGTCCGCATCAGCGGTGACGACCCGGGCAGGCCGGCTCTCCGCTCGTCACGCCGCAGGTCCGGGCCGCCCATCGCGTAGAGCAGCGATGAGCTGATCTTGCGCTCGTACCCGGTGCGCCCGGCCTTCTCGGCAAGGAACCGCTCAATTTGCATCGCCAGCGGCGGTGGCACGGCCTCGGCCACTGCCGTCCCGGCTCCGGTGAGGACCGCCAGAATCAGGCCCACCCCGACCCTTGTCAGCAAACCGCCAGCGCGGCCGTTCCCAGACTTCCATCTGCTCGTCATCGCAAAATCACTCCTCGTCAAGTGTCGCGGTCTGCCGCGCCCGCCCGTCTTTCGATCCAGGGGGATCACGCCGACCCGCACGCGGAACCGACCGGTTAACGGATGAGCAGCGATACTCGATGATTCGGGCAAAAAAAAACGCCGCCGGGCGGCGGCCGGGAGCCGGGAAACGCTCGCATTTTCGCGCCATCAGCGACGCGTGAATGTGCCGACCAACTCCACGTGCGGCGACCAGAGGAACTGGTCGATGGGGACGACCCGCTCCAGCCGGTAGCCGCCGTCGACGAGGATACGGGCATCCCGGGCAAACGTCGCCGGATTGCAGGACACTGCCGCCACCCGGGGGACCGCCGAGGCCGCCAGGGCTTCGGCCTGGGCGCGGGCGCCGGCGCGCGGCGGGTCCAAGACGACGCCCTCGGTCCGTTTTAAGTCGGCGGCCGACAACGGCCGGGAATGGAGGTCACGGACCTCGGTCCCTAACCCGGTCAGGACTGCCTCCCGGCCGGCCGTTGCCAGCGCCCCCATCAGTGCGGCATCCCCGTCGACGGCATGAACGCGGGCACCGGCGGTGACCAGCGGCAGGCTGAAGGTGCCGGCACCGGCGAACAGATCGACGACCCGCCGGACTGAACCGACCGCGCCCGCCACCGCCGCGACCAGGGCCGCCTCACCGTCTTCGCTGGCCTGGAGAAATCCTCCCGGAGGAACGGGAACGAACACGCCGGCAAACCGGAGACCGGCCCGCTCCCGTTCGACCAGCGGCTCGGGTTCGGCCCCGGGCGAGGGCCGCCAGGACAACCGGCAGAGCCCGGCGGCGGCGGCCAGATCGGCGAGGGCGGCGCGTGCGTCCGGATCGGGCGGGGCGAGCCCGGAAAGCAGCACGTCGAGCCCGCCGTCGAGACGGGTCACAATGACCTCGAGGCGCTGACCGTGGGCGAGCAGCGGCGCCAGCCGGGCGCGAAGCCGCGGCAGCACGGCGACGATCTCCGGCTGCAGCAGCGGGCACTCGGAGACGTCGACGACGTCGTGTCCGCGCCGGACCTTAAAGCCGAGGACGAGCGCACTGGCCGTCCTTACCGCCGCGAACCTGGCCCGCCGCCGGACCCGCGGCGGGGTTGTGACCACCGGGTCGATGGCAACCGCGTCGAGCCCCGCCCGCCCCAGGGCGGCCTGGACCCGCGCACGCTTCCAGGCAGCGACGGCCGCGGGTGCCCAGTGCTGGACAGCACACCCGCCGCAGGCGCCGAAGTGGCGACAGGCCGGCGCCACCCGGTCCGGCCCGGGGGTGATGATCCGAACGGTCTCACCGGCCCGGCCCTCGCCACGCGGTTCGCCCGGGGCGACGATCAACCGGTCCCCGGGCACAGTCAGCGGGACATAGAGAGGCCCACCGGGTCCGGCGGCGAGGCCCTCACCGCGCTCACCGATCCGGGCGATGTTCACCTGGACGACCGCTGCCACCTTTGCCGGACCCCGCTCCGGTCCGGCGCCTGCGGTTACGGCACCGCGGCGGAACCGCCGGGTTCGGCCCGGCTTCACCGCCATCGGAAGCACCGTCGGCGAGCCCGGCCAACAGCAGAAGCTGCCACGAGGCGGCGCTTCACCCCCTGCCCGCGGGGTGGTAGAAGCAGCCCATGACCGACCTCTCCCACATTCGCAACTTCGCGATCATCGCTCACGTCGACCATGGCAAGTCGACGCTCGCCGACCGGCTGATCCAGATTTGCGGGGGTCTGACCGAGCGCGAGATGCGCGAACAGGTGCTCGATTCGATGGATATCGAGCGGGAACGCGGCATCACCATCAAGGCCCAGACAGTCCGGCTCACCTACTCTGCCGATAACGGTGGGAGCTACGTCATCAATCTGCTCGATACTCCCGGGCATGTGGACTTCTCCTACGAGGTGAGCCGGTCGCTGGCCGCCTGCGAAGGCTCGTTGCTCGTGGTCGATGCCTCCCAGGGTGTCGAGGCCCAGACCCTCGCCAACGTCTATCTGGCGCTCGATGTCAACCACGAGATCATCCCGGTCCTCAACAAGATCGACCTGCCGGCGGCGGAGCCGGACCGGATCAAGGCGCAGATCGAAGAGGTGATTGGTCTCGATTCTGCGGGCGCGCTGGCGATTTCCGCCAAGACCGGGGCCGGGGTTCACGAGGTTCTGGAAGCGATTGTCAGCCGCATCCCGCCGCCGATCGGCGATGCCGGCGCGCCGCTGAAGGCGCTGCTCGTGGACAGCTGGTACGACTCCTACCTCGGAGTGATGATCCTGGTCCGGGTCCACGATGGCGCGCTCAGCCGCGGCATGCGGATTCGGATGATGTCCACAGGCGCTGTTCATCAGGTGGAACAGGTCGGCACCTTCACCCCCCGGCCAACCAAGGCCGACACGCTGGGTCCCGGTGACATCGGTTTCATCACCGCCGGTATCAAGGCGGTGGCCGACACCGATGTGGGCGATACGATCACCGATGACCGCACCCCGACCACTCGTCCGCTGCCCGGGTTCAAACCATCCGTTCCGGTGGTGTTCTGCGGGCTGTATCCGGTGGACACCGCGGATTTCGAGGATTTGCGCGACTCCCTGGGCAAGCTCCGGCTGAACGACTCGAGTTTCCACTACGAGCCGGAGAATTCGGCGGCGCTCGGCTCGGGGTTTCGCTGCGGCTTTCTCGGGCTGCTGCATCTGGAGGTGATCCTCGAGCGGCTGGAGCGGGAGTTCGACCTGGACCTGATCGCGACCGCGCCGTCGGTGGTCTATCAACTGTACCTCACCGACGGGAGCCACCAGGAACTCCACAACCCGGCCGACATGCCCGATCCCCACGTCATCGACCGGCTGGAGGAGCCGTGGATTCGCGCCACCATCCTGGTGCCGCAGGATTACCTGGGTGCGATCCTGCAGCTGTGCACCGACCGGCGGGGGATTCAGCTCGACCTGTCCTACAGCGGCAGCCGGGCGATGGCCGCCTACCGGCTGCCGCTCAATGAGGTGGTGATCGACTTCTACGACCGGCTCAAGTCGATCTCCCGCGGCTACGCCAGCCTCGACTACGAGATGGACGGCTTCGAGGAAGGGGACTTGGTGCGGGTAGCGATCCTGGTGAACGGCGAGGCGGTGGACGCACTGTCCTTCATCTGTCACCGCACCCAGGCGGTCAGCCGCGGCCGGGCGATCTGCCAGCGGCTCAAGGACCTGATACCCCGGCAGTTGTTCAAGATCCCGCTGCAGGCGGCGATCGGCGGCAATGTGGTCGCCCGTGAGACCATTCCGGCGCTGCGCAAGGACGTCACCGCCAAATGCTACGGCGGCGATATTACCCGCAAGCGCAAGCTCCTGGAAAAGCAGAAGGCGGGCAAGAAGAAGATGCGCCAGTTCGGCAAGGTGGACATTCCTCAGTCCGCCTTTATCGAAGCCCTGAAAATCGACGAACGCTGACCGACCGGCTGCTGTGCAGCCCGACTGATCCGGCCCAGGGGCGCAAGGGCCGCACCTTGCCTTGAGACAACGGCGCCAGGACCGTCTAAAGTGGCGGTGTCCGCCAGGAGGGGGAAGCACATCAATCAGGCAAGCGGGGATGGGGAAACGCAACGCCCGCCCCGCATTCATGGGCAAGGGAGACGACAATGGAAATCAACACCGTCGGCGTCGTCGGCGCCGGGACGATGGGCAGCGGCATCGCGCAGGTGTTCGCCGCCGCCGGTTATACCGTGGTGATGCAGGATCTGGAGGAGCGGTTCGTCGCCAAGGGGATGGCGGCAGTCGGCAAGAGCCTCGACCGGCTGGTCTCGCGCGACAAGATGACCGCTGAGGCCCGGGACGCGCTGCTTTCCCGCATCCGCACGACCACCACCCTCGACGCCTTCGCCGATGCCGACCTGATTGTTGAAGCGGTGGTCGAAGACCCGACCATCAAGGTCGACCTGTTCACCCGGCTGGACCAGATTTGCAAGCCGGAGGCGCTGCTCACCTCGAACACCTCGTCGATCTCCCTGACCAAGATCGCCGCTGCGACCCGCCGGCCCGACCAGGTGATCGGCATGCACTTCTTCAATCCGGTTCCGGTGATGCGCCTGGTGGAGATTGTGCGCGCGCTCCAGACCGGCGATGGGGTGTGCAGCGAGATCGAGGAGGTCAGCCGCAAGATCGGTAAGGACCCGGTGGTCGTCCGCGACAGCTACGGTTTCGTCGGCAACCGGATCCTGCTGCCGATGATCAACGAGGCAATCAACTGCCTTTACGAAGGGCTCGCGCCGGCCAAGGACATCGACGAAATCATGAAGCTGGGCATGAACCATCCGATCGGCCCGCTGGCGCTCGGCGATCTGATCGGCCTCGATGTCTGCCTGCATGTGATGGAAACTCTGTACCAGGGTTTTGAGGACCCAAAATACCGGCCGTGCCCGCTGCTGAAGCAGATGGTCGACGCCGGCTACCTTGGCCGCAAGACGGGCCGCGGTTTTTTCCGCTACGATCAGTAGAGTTCAAACAACAAGCAACCGGCACGCCCAAGGGCCGGACCGGATGCCGCGGTCCGGCCCGCTGTTCGGCCGTAAGCGGCGCCACCGCGCCCGATGCGAGAGGCTGGTCTGCGATCAGCGGACGTTGGCGTCCGTTCAAACATCCGTTATCCTTCGCCGCACGCTGACCCCGTTTTTCCCCACAGGGGGGCCGATCCGTGTATTTGTCGAACAAGGTAAAAGGGTGGCCGAACGGCCACCGGGCGGTTTTATGGGCCGGGGTCATCGTCGCCACCGGCCTCGTTGTGCCCTACCTCGCGTGTCTGACAGCCTATGGACTGGCTTCGTTGGGTGTGGCCGGCATTGAGACGACCTATCGTCTGCGCGGACTGGTTTTCCCTGCCCTGAGCCAGTGGCCGCATCTGCTCGACCAGATGCTGATCCAGTTGCCGCCGTTTTTGGCTCAGGCGGCGGTGTCCGCCCGGATTCTCGGGAAAATGCCGGTGGGGCCGAGCGCCCAGCGTTTCGAATACCGGATTGGCGGATGTTTGGCGGGATTAACGGCCGCAGCCCTCGCGAGCTTTCTGGCGATGGCGCTGACCCAGGGAGGGTGGGTCCGCCCGGGACTTGATGTCCCGGTCCTGCTGATTCTGTCCTACTATGGTGGTGGCTTGGTTCTCGGGCTGATCGGCGGCCTTTATGGCCGGCGCATCGGCCGGCGCCGGATCAAGAGCGGCCATCGCGCCCGCAATCCGGTTCTCCGCGGCTTGTAGACCCGGCCTCCGACCGCCCCCTCACCACGGCACGACACCTCCTCGTCCGTGCCAAGGCGAGAAGCGCCGCGTTCGCGGCAGTTGCCGCTGGCGCGGGTGCGACCCGTTCCTTTGACATGAAAGAGCGGTCTTCCCAGGACAGTCCCGGTTCGGGCGCCCCGGGGCTGCGGACCATCACCCGGCGAGCGCGCGTATCGAATTTCGCTCTTGTCATCTCACCTTATTGGGGTATTTATCGGCGCGAACGGGGTTCAGAAACTGGCCACGGTGTTGTGAAGGCCTCCGCAATCGCCGACCGGAGCCTTAGGCGACATGAGAAAGAGCGAGCGGCCGTCCGGCCTCTCCGATGCAACGACGGGAGAGAGCATTGTCCCGGCCGAGCCGGCCCGGGCCGGGTGGTCCCCGCCGTCCCGGCCTGCTGTCGCGGCCGCGGAGCTGATCCAGCGGTTCAAGCTGCTTATCACCGGCCAGGAAGGCGTCAGCGGCGAGCGGCGCTACACCGTCAGCGGCGAGACCTACCCGTTCCGCGACGGCTTCCGGGAACTGGGTGGCAAATGGAACGGCCTTCGCCAGCGCTGGGAGTTCAAGGGGGAGGACCCGTCAGCGGCGATCGCCGCGTGGCTGGCGGCAAACGGCGAGGCGGCCTATGCCCGCTACGTGACATCCCGCGCCCCCGCCCAAGCCGGCCTCGCTGACGTCAGCCAGCCTGACCTGGACACTCTTCCCCACTACATCGGTCATCGCTCCCGGCTGCGCGAGCGGCTGCTCTCCGGCGGCGACGACGCCCTGCCCGACTACGAACTCCTCGAACTGCTGCTGTTCTACGCGGTCAGAATTCGTGACACCAAGCCGCTCGCCAAGGCGCTGCTCGCCGAGTTCGGGACCTTGAGCCGGCTGGTCAACGCCGACCTCGAGCGGTTCGAGCGGTTCGCCGCGCGGGCTGCGGCCGCCGACCTGCCGCCCGTCGACCAGAAGATGGTGGTCCTGTTCCGGGCGGTGCGGGCGCTGGCCAGCCGACTCGCCCGGGAAGAGGTCCCGATCGGCACCGAGTTGACCAACTGGGACAAGCTCATCGCCTACTTGCGCGCCACCATGGGCCATCGTCCGGTGGAGCAGTTCCGTCTGCTGTTCCTCGACCGGCGCAACATCCTGATCGCCGATGAGAAGCAGAATGAAGGGTCGATCGACCACACCCCGGTCTACCCGCGGGAGGTGGTGAAACGGGCCCTCACCCTGGATGCCTCGGCGCTCATTATGGTCCACAATCACCCGAGCAACCATCCGCAGCCGTCACGCGGCGACATCGACATGACCCAGGTGGTCCAGAAGGCGCTCAAAGCCGTCGGCGTCGTCCTCCACGATCATGTGATCATTTCCGGAAAAGGCCACAGCAGCTTCCGGCAGATGGGCCTGCTGTGAGCATCCGGAGGCGTTCCCGCAGCACGTGCCGGCCAGCGGCTGCTTCAGTTCGGCTCGCCGCCGGCGATACCAACGTCAGGCATCGACCGGCCGCCGTCGAAGACATCAAAGACCCCGCGAAGCACCCCCGGAGTCAGCGCCGCCACGGGGTTGACGATTACCTGCGGATCCTCGAAGGCGCCCGATACGGAATAGGTCGGCGCAAACAGCCCGCCGCCGCGTTCGCCGCCAGAGAACAGGAAGCCGATCACCGGCAAATTGCCGAGGGCACTGTTCAGCGCGTAGATCGGGACGACGGTGCCGCGCACGTCCAGTTCCCGGTCTTCCACATCGATCGTCCCGGACGCGGTGACTCCCAGCGACAGGCCGGCCGCCCGGGCATCGCTCAGCGAAAGATAACGGCCGTCCAGCGTAAACGGGGCGTCGAGGATGTCGAAGGAAAGGCCTTCGCCGCGCAGCGTATTGTCGATTTCGGTCAGGGCCATCAGGCCCAGCACCTGGGCCAGGGTCGGGGCGTTCCGAACATGATAGTCGGTAATCAGCAACCGGCCGGAGAGCGGCCGGCTCGGGCGCTGATCCTGATAGACGCCGGTTATGGTCAAGCGGCCTCCGCGCATGTCGTCGTAAAGGCCGAGTGCGCTGAGCATCGCCCCGGCGTCGTCGGCCGAAGCAAACAGCCGGCGCCGGCCCTCGGCATCCGGGGCAATCCGGAACACCACAGTGCCGCCGCCGTCGACGACGCCGGTCAGATCGACGGACGACCAGTGCCCGTCCTCGCGAACCAGCGCCCCTGAAACGTCTCGCAGCGCCTTCTCCGCCCCCAGCCAGAGGGAGGCGACGTCCAGGGTCACGGCGATCCCGTCCGGGGATGCCACCTGCTCAACGCCGCTCACCGGGCCGGTGTCGGACGGGTTGAGGAACGGTCCCAGGTCCAGGCTGCGACCCCTTGCCACCAGTGTCCAGGTATCGTCGCCAATCGGGATGAGAACGCCGCCGACGTCGGTGCGACCGATCCGCAGGCGTTCGAACTCCACACGGTCCAGCCCGCCGTCCGGATCAATGAGGGCGCTGCCGGCAACGTCAAGATCGTCCGCGGCAAGCGTGAATTGCGGCACCCCGGACAGCCGCTCGCGATCCAGTTCGGCCAACACCCGGCCGGCGGCCGGAGCCCCGCGGCGCTTCCTCCACGCGAAGGAGGGCAGGTCGATCAAAGCGTCGAGCAGATCCAGCCGGGCCTCGATCCGCCCTTCTCCCGAGGTGAGGGTCTGAATGCGGAGCTCGGCGTCGATCGCGCCGTCGACCCGGGCCGCTGGCAGCGGTCCGGCCGCGAACAACAGTTGATGGACATTGGCCAGATCGGCATCGGTAACGGTCACGATGATTTCGCGGGCGATCCCGTCGCCGGGATCGAACACCTGCCAGCCTTCGAGCCGTCCACCGACGTCACCGAGCCAGGCCTCGCCGCGAAACCGCACGCTCTCAGTATCCACCTGCACATCAAGCGTACCCCGTTGCATATGGCGCCCGGGCACCAGGTCGGCGATGCTGACAGCGTCGAGACGGGCGCGGGCACCGACCTCAACGTCGGTCAGGCGAACGTCGGCGAGCAGCGGCACCGTAATTTTCAGGCGCACCCGGGCGCGGCCGGCGGTATCAGCGGGATCGATGCCGACCGCATCTGCATAGAAAAGCGGCGGATGGTCGATCAGTCGAAGGTGATCGGCAACACCGCCGGAGGTGACAACCTCGACCTCCAGCCGCGGGGTCTCCGACGGGAGATCGAGCAGCGCGACCTCCGCTGCCCCGATCGCCACGCCAGGACCGGCCGCCGGCGAAACGTCGAAGATGATCGATTTCTGATCAAAGGTCGCGGTCGCGGACAGGCTGCGGAGCTGCGGCATCGGTGGCAGGTAGTCGACATCAACATCTGCAACGGCGAACTGCCCGGCGAGCGACCCGACGGTCACCTCCCCGCCGTCGAGGCGGGCCTCCAGCAAGACCTCAGCGGTGGTGATCCCGCCGCCGCTGAGATGCGACCTGACCCACTCAAGAGCCCCGGGAGCGGCCGACGGCGGCCAGTATCGCATCAGTTGTTCCGTGGCCAGATCGTCAATACGCACGGCCGCAGTTAGCTGCGCTCCGTCCGCAGCAAGACGCACGGTGCCGGCCAGCGAGGCCCGCGGTCCGGCCAGGGCCGCGTCAATGCGCTCGATATCGATCCGGCCGGCGGCGATCGCCCAGCGTCCCGCAGAACGAATTCGCTTAACCGGCACGGTGTGGCCGACCGGATCAGGAAGGCGGAGCGTCCCGTCGCTGCCGAGATCGATCAGCACATCCTCCCACACCAGCTCGCCGGCAACGGTGTCCAGGTGGCCACGCCCCTCGACAGAGGACACCCGCACCGGCTCCGGCAACCCCGGAACGGCAAGCCCGTCGTCAAGGGGCAGGTCGAACCGCAGCGCATCGACCCGCCAGCGGCCTTCGGCCGGCGCAAAGTGCCCGCGGAGGGCAAATCCGGCAATGCTGATCGGCGCATCCGGCACGATCGCCGGGTCGAGGCCGGCGAGGGTCAGCAACCGGGGATCGAACTGCCCGGCGCCGCCACTGAGGTCGACCCCGAGCCGGTGGAGCGTTCCGCCGGCATCCAGGTCCAGGGTGACCGTTCCGGACAGCGGCAGATCCAGTCCCTCCAGCCCTGGAACCCGGCCGGTCACCGCCGCGAACGCCGCCGGACGCAAGGCTCCGAAGGCAATTGCCACATTGGCCCGCCGGCTCAGCCGGTCGTACGATCCGAAGGCGACAACATCGGCGCGATCGCGGGCCGTGATCAGATCGGCAGCCAGCTCCCCTTCGAGACCGCTGGCGGTGCCGGCGAGCTTAATGTCGCTGGACGGTACGACCCACTGGACCCCGAGGCGGGCATCCTCGACCACCAGCCGGGCCCCCCGGACATCGAGACGCTGAAGCCGGCTCAGCGGCCTTTCGTCGCTTGGCTCGGCCATCAGCAGAGTCAGCGCCTGGGGCAGCAGGTCAGGGCCAACGATGCCGCGGCCGGCAGCGCGGGTGTCGAACCGCAGGTTCAGGCCGTCCGCACCCCGGACCAGCCGCAGGCTGGGCTCGTGCAGGGTGATCTCCACCGGGACGAACTCGCCGCGGATCAGCGCCCGCGGCCGCAAAGTCATGGACAACGCCGGAACGCCGCCGATCACGCCGTCCGCCCGGTCGACCGCCCGGACGTCGGACAGCCGCAGGGCAATCACCCGGCGCCAGCCGCCCCATTCGATCGCCGCGCTGCCGACGCGCACCGCAAACCCCTGGTGACGGGCGGAGAATTGCTGTTCAAGAAACGGCACCAGGGCGGCCACGTCGATCGGCCCCTGCGACAACCGCCACGTTAACAGCAGCGCGGCGGCGACCACCACCGCCGCGGCCATGGCCAGGGCATCAACCAGATAAGCGCCGGCCCGTCCGAACCGGTGGCGCCGGTGTGCCGCTGTCATCACCTTGACCTTGTCTCGCATCGTCCTCACTGTGAGCGAAAATGGTCATCAAAGACAGACGAAACCAATGAACCGACCGTGCAGCTCAGGAATTCCCCTGGTTTCCGACCGGGATCGGGCGGAGGTCGGCCTGCAGCGGTGGCGCGAGTCGGCGGCGGCAACCGCCGGCACGGAGGTGGTTGATTTCATCGATTCGGCCCGGGGCGACAACCGGCTCCGACCGCTGCTCGACGGCATTTTCGGCAACAGCCCGTTCCTGACCGCACTCATCGAGCGGGAGGCCGCGTTCGCCGCCCGATTGTTCCGCGAGGGGCCGGATCCGGCCCTGGCCTCCGTGCGCGAGGACCTGGACCGGGTGCGCGCCGACGCCGCCGGCGGCGCCGATCCGTCGGTACCCCTCCGCCGCGGCAAACGCCGGGTCGCGCTCCTGACCGCCGTTGCCGACCTGAACGGCGTCTGGCCGCTCGAGCAGATCACCGCGGCGCTGTCCGACTTCGCTGCCGAGGCGCTGGGTTGCGCGGCGCGTTTTCTGCTCGGCCGGGACGCCGGCCGCGGCCTGATCACCCTCCCCGATCCCGCCGAACCGCAGCAAGCCTCGGGCCTGATCGTCCTCGGCATGGGCAAACTGGGCGGCGGCGAGCTCAATTATTCCAGCGATATCGATCTGATCGTCCTTTACGACAGCGAGCGGATCGTTGCAGCCAACCCCGACGACCTGCAGCGCCAGATGGTGCGGCTCACCCGCGATCTGGTGACGATCATGGATGCCCGCACCCCTGAGGGCTACGTGTTCCGCACCGATCTCAGGCTTCGGCCCGATCCGTCGATCACGCCGCTGGCCCTCTCCGTCCTCGCCGCCGAGACCTATTACGAGACGCTCGGCCAGAACTGGGAGCGGGCCGCGATGATCAAGGCCCGGCCGGTGGCCGGCGACCTTGCTGCCGGCGAGGCGTTCCTCCGCCATCTCAAGCCCTACATCTGGCGGAAACATCTGGACTTCGCTCAGATCAGCGACGTCCACGCGATCAAGCGGCAGATTTACGCCCACCACGGTGGCGCATCGATCGGTCTTGCCGGCCACAATCTCAAGCTCGGCCGCGGCGGTATCCGCGAAATCGAGTTCTTCGCTCAGACCCAGCAGCTGATCTGGGGCGGCCGGATTCCCGACCTCCGGGTCAGCACCACGGTCGGCGCCCTTGACGCTCTCGCCCGGCACCGGATGATCGAGGCTGGCACCGCCGCCGACCTGAAGGCGGCCTACGCGTTCCTGCGGCGGGTCGAGCACCGATTGCAGATGATCGACGACGAGCAAACCCAGGTGCTGCCGGCCGATCGGGCCGGCTTCGAGGCGCTCGCGCGGTTCCTCGGCTATGCCGATACCGACAGGTTCGAGGCCGACCTGCTCGACCATCTGCGCACGGTCGAGCACCACTACGCTCGACTGTTCGAGGAGTCGCCCGCGGAAATTGCCGGCGCAGACGTGCGCGGCAACCTGGTGTTCACGGGGGCCGAACCCGACCCCGATACCCTCGACACCCTGCGAGGCCTCGGCTTTGGCCATCCGGCCACGGTGGATGCGGCAATCCGCGGCTGGCATCGCGGCCGCTACCGCAGCACCCGCTCGGTCCGCACCCGGGTGCTGCTGACGTCGATGAAGCCGCTGTTGCTGAAGCGAATCGGCGCTGCCCCCGACCCGGATGCCTGTTTCCTTGCTTTTGACCGCTTCCTTGCCGCGCTGCCGGCCGGAACCCAGCTTTTCGCCATGCTGGCAGCCAATCCGACGCTGCTCGAGTTGCTGATCGAAATCATGGGCCGCGCACCGCGCCTCGCCGACCATCTGGCTCGGCGTCCGGCCGATCTGGAGAGCGTGCTCACCGCTGATTTCTTCGAACCGCCGCCCGATCCGGCGGCCCTCGAAACCGAACTGGCCGAAGCCCTGGCCGACGCCGACGACTTCGAGGACGTCCTGCTGACCAGCCGCCGCTGGGCTAATGACCGCAAGTTCCAGGTGGGGGTGCAGAGCCTGCGCGGGCTCCTCTCACCGGACGAGGCCGGGATCGCGTTCAGCAACATTGCCGACGCGGTGCTGCGCGCCCTGCTGCCCCACGTTGAGTCCGACTTCGCGGTCCGCCACGGCCGGATCGAAAGTTGCGGCATGGCGGTGATCGCGCTCGGCAAGCTCGGCGGCCGGGAAATGACCCCGACCTCCGACCTCGACCTGATTTTCGTCTATACGACGCCACCGGACGGCGCCACGTCCACGGGCGAGAAACCGCTGGCGGCGAGCCAATGGTTCGCCCGTCTGAGCCAGCGGCTGATCAGCGCGATGACAGCAATGACCCCGGAGGGCACGCTGTACGAGGTCGACATGCGCTTGCGGCCCTCCGGCAAGGCCGGGCCGCTGGCGGTGAGCTTTGACTCCTTCTGCCGTTACCAGCGCGCCGAAGCCTGGACGTGGGAGCGGATGGCGCTGACCCGCGCGCGGACGGTTGCCGGACCGCCCGAACTGGCCGGGGCGATCACCACAGTGATCCGGGAGGTCCTGACCGCCCCGCGGGACCCGCAGGATCTGGTGGTCGACGTGGCGGGCATGCGCGAACGCATGGATGCCGAGCACCACACCGAGTCAATCTGGGAGGTCAAGCATCTTCGCGGCGGCCTCGTCGACATCGAGTTCCTCGTCCAGTACCTGCAGTTGCGCCACGCTGATGAAAAGCCGGAGATCCTGTGCACCAACACCGCCGAGGCGATCCGCGCCCTCCGCCGTGCCGGCCTTCTCGCCGACGAGACCGCCGGGACGCTGCTCGAGGCGCTCGAGCTCTGGCAAATGGTGCAGAGCCGGATCCGCCTGACGATTGAAGGCGCGATCGAGGCCCGCGGCCCGGAAGACGCACCGCAGTGGTTGCGCCGCGCCCTTGACGGGGTTGCCGGGCTGGACGTGGATCAACTGGGCGAGCGGATGCGCACGCTGGCGGCACGCGCCCGCGACCATTACCAGGACATCATCGGCCGGGAGGCGGCAAGGGCAGGTGCCGCGTCCGATGCCGCTGGCTGATCCGTCGTGCTGATGGTGACGTAGCGGGGTCGTTGCGAACGGGCACAAAGGGGACTGTTATGGGCATCACGGTTGGCGATCCGCTTCCCGAGTTCAGCTTGGCCATCGATGGCGGCGGCACGATTACCGCCGGTGACTTGAAGGGGCGCAAGGCGGTGATTTATTTCTATCCCAAAGATGACACGTCCGGCTGTACCAAGGAGGCGATCGGATTTCGCGATGCTCTTGGCGAATTCGCGGATGCGGGAATTGCCGTTCTCGGCGTGTCCAAGGACAGCGTCGAAAGCCACAACAAGTTCAAAGCCAAGCACGATCTCAATTTCCCTCTGGCTGCCGATACGAACGGCGACCTGTGCGAGGCGTTCGGCGTCTGGGTGGAAAAAAGCATGTACGGCAAGAAGTACATGGGGATCGAGCGGGCCACATTTCTGGTGGACGCCGACGGGGTGATCCGCCGGGAATGGCGCAAGGTCAAAGTCCCCGGTCACGTGCAGTCGGTTCTGGAAGCGGCCCGCAACATCTGAAAACCCGATCGGTGGTCATGGCGGCCCGCGCTGCGGACAGCGACGCGGTTGACCGCTTCGACGGTTTGGTTTCTCCGGCATCCCTGAGCTACAACCATTCCCGGGCGCCGGCACACCCGGTGTTGCGGGCGCCCGCCGGCTTACGGGGATGAGGCAATGATCCTTACGGAAGAACAATTGATGATCCGCGACATGGCGCGGGCCTTCGCGCAGGAGCAACTGGCACCGACGGCGGCCGACCGCGACCGCACGGGCGCGTTCCCGGCCGAGGCCATCCGCCAGATGGGCGAACTGGGCCTGCTCGGCATGGTCGTGCCGCCCGAGTGGGATGGCGCCGGCGCCGATCACGTCGCCTATGCACTCGCCATCGAGGAGATCGCCGCCGGTGACGGCGCCGTCTCGACGATCATGAGCGTCCACAATTCCGTTGCCTGCGCACCGATTCTGACATTCGGGACAGAGGCTCAGAAGGCGCAGTTTCTTCGCCCCATGGCCCGCGGTGAGCAGCTTGGCTGCTTTTGTCTGACCGAGCCGCAGGCCGGATCTGACGCGGCCAATCTCAAGGCCCGGGCGATGCGCAACGGCGATCATTACCGGCTCGACGGCGTGAAGCAGTTTATCACCTCGGGCGCCACCGCCCAGGTAGCGATCGTTTTTGCCGTGACCGGGCCGGGAGCCGGCAAGCACGGCATCAGCGGGTTCATTGTTCCCACCGATCTGCCCGGCTGGACGGTGGCCCGGATCGAACACAAGATGGGCCAGCGGTGTTCAGACACCGCCCAGATTGTCCTGGACGGCCTGGAGCTGCCGGCCGGGTTGCGGCTCGGCGACGAAGGGGACGGATATCGCATCGCCCTCTCCAACCTGGAAGGCGGCCGGATCGGCATCGCCGCCCAGTCTGTGGGCATGGCCCGTGCCGCTTTCGAGGCGGCGATCGCGTATGCCAAGGACCGGGTGACCTTCGGCAAGCCGATCATCGACCATCAGGCCGTGGCGTTCCGCTTCGCCGACATGGCCACCGAAATCGACGCCGCGCGGCTGCTCGTCCTGCGCGCCGCCAGCCTCCGCGACGCCGGCCAGCCGTGCCTCAAAGAGGCGTCGATGGCGAAGCTCTATGCCTCGGAGATGGCCGAGCGGGTGTGTTCCGCGGCCATCCAGATTCTCGGCGGCTATGGGTATCTGAGCGATTTTCCCGTCGAGCGGATTTTCCGCGACGTCCGGGTCAGCCAGATCTACGAGGGGACCAGCGACGTTCAGCGCCTGGTGATCAGCCGCGCTGTCGCGGACGGCTGAGCGGCCTGGCGAGCCGGACCGGCCCGCGGACAGCCGGAGCCGGCGTCGCGCGGTGAAGAGGTGAAGCGCTGAGCGCAGCAAGCCGGCTGTCTGCGAGCCCGCAAGCAGGCCTCGCCGCAGGACGGTGCGCGAATCAATCGGCCGCTGGCGGCTGCGCCTGCTGAGCCGCACACCGTACCGGCGTGTGCCGCCCGATGCTTCCGCCTCTCGCGTCGATCGGTCCACGGGTCCCGGTTCGGGGAGAACGGCGCTGGGGATCGACCGCGACCGGACCGGCCCGGCGACTGAAGGGTAACAGTTTCGATGTCGATTTCTGCCACGTCTGTCATGCTCCACGAGTTGAACAGACGATCTCGCAATATCTATCGCTTCCTGATCCTCATGCCACGGATTGTCCGCCGGGCGGTTCGCTTGTTGGTGTTCGCCTTCGAACTCGTCATTCTGTCCAAGTTATTTTCACCACGACACATCCTCGTACCGACAGAATGGACTTCAGTTCTTCTTAAAACAAAATCCGTTGAGCATCTGCCACCGGAATTGACTGTTTCTATGGCAGATAAGACAATCAATCGCTGGTCATCGGGATTTTCAGCTGTCAACGCGGCACTTTTTTTGAATCTTCAGAAACCGAATGCGCTTTCAGCATCTCGTTATGCCCACCCCGCGCCGTCCTTCCGAGCGATATACTTATGGGATTCGGCTTTCATCGCCCAGGTCTGGAAATGGTGGGAGCCTGACATTGCCTGGGATGTGCTGCGCTCTGTGGTCAGGGTGCGCGAAGGCGACCGGCTTCAACATTTCGTTGCCGAGTTTACCGCGTCAAAGTTCACTCAGCCGCCTCTTTTGGCTTGGTCTCTGGAGAAACTGGAGAATGCAGCGGAGCCTGAGCGTTTCCACGACTGGGTAAAAATGCTGTATGAGCCCCTTCGCGCTTACCATTATTGGCTGTTCGCCCATCGCCAGCTTCCGAATGGCCTGTTTGCCTGGGCCCATGCTTACGAGTCCGGTGTAGAAAATGCCCCGCGCTTCAGTTCCCGCGACGAAAGCCGCCTTGAGGATACCCGCAATCTGGCTGCGCCCGATTTCTGCACCTACGTGGTCCTGAAATGCGAGGCGCTGGCTGCGATGGCGCGGCGGATCGGCCGGCCGGACGAAGCCGATGCCCACGACCGGGAGGCGGCGGCGCTGCGGGCGGCGGTCAACCGCTACCTTTGGGATGAGGACGAGGGGCTGTACTTTGATCGGCACGTAACCAGCGGCGACTTCGTCCGCAGCCGGACGATTGCCTCCCTGCTTCCGCTGTGGGCAGGCATCCCCGACTGTCGGCAGGCTCTCAGACTTCGGGACCGTATCCTCGATCCTGCGGAGTTCAACACCGTAATCCCGCTCCCGTCGGTGGCCCTTAGCGACGAGACCTTCGAGCGCGACATGTGGCGTGGTCCGGTCTGGCTGAATACCGCCTACGCGGTGATCGAGGGTCTGCGCCGCTACGGCTTCCTTGCCGAAGCCGCCGATCTGGCCTTCCGCCTTTGTGACGGGGTCTACCGGACCTTCGAGCATACCGGCTTTTTTCACGAGTTCTACGATCCGCAGCGCCACGACGTAAAGGAACTGCACCGCAAACGCGGCAATCGCTGGAAACGTCTGACCCTTGGAACCAAGCCGGTGGTCAACTTCGTCGGCTGGTCCGGCCTGGTCAACACGCTGTTGCTCGACCTGCTGTTCGGCTTGCAGCGCACACCGGTCGGGCTGACGATGCGGCCATACTTCCCGACCCAGGCGGAAGGGCTCAGCTTTTCCCTCACCTTGCCACGCCAGGGGCTGGCGATTGACACCAGGGTGCTGGCGAACGGCGCGGTCCACGGACTCAGCCGTGGCCGGGGAGCATGCGGCCGGTTCGAGGCCGCCTGGGGTCAAACGGTGCTTGTCCAATCCGGTTCCGGCAGGTCGGCAGGAGGCCTGTAATGAAATTTTGCGATCTCACGATTGCCTATAATGAAAAAAGCGGCGGCATTCGTACCTATATCGACAATAAAATACGCTATTTTCTTGAGCATACCGAGCATGAACACCTTTTGATCGTTCCCGGAAAAACCGGAAGGACCGAACGCCGGGGACGCAGCACGGTGGTTTATATTCAGGGCCCGCTTCTTCCCGGCCAGGACGATTATCGTTTCTTCCTGCGGCCGGCTAAAATCAAGGACGTGCTTCTTGAAGAGCTGCCCGATATTATCGAGCTTGGCAGCTACTATGTCTCCCCCTGGGCCGCCTTTGCTTACCGGAACCGCTTGCAGGAGAGAGGACTCAACTGCCTGATCGGCTGTTACTTTCACACCGATGTGGCCGAAGCCTATGCGGCGGCGCCGCTGCGCGCCATCGCCCACAACTGGCTGGACGACTGGAGCGAGACGCTGGCGTCGTTGCGAAACGAGCTGGCGAACCTCGCTGCCTCCGGGATCGAGAAATACGTCTCCTCGGTGTTCAAGCGCTGCGACTTGGCCATCGTCCCCTCGCCGGCGCAGGCGGCGCGGCTGCAAGAATACGGGGTTGAAGAAGTGCAAATCGTCCCGCTCGGCGTCGATCTGCAAACATTCCATCCCCGCCATCGCAGCGACGACGTCCGCCGTGCTCATGGCGCCAGCCCTGAGACCGTTGTCCTGATCTACGCCGGACGCCTGTCAGCGGAGAAACACGTCCTGACCCTGCTCGAAGCCTTCAAGCGCTTGCCGGCCGGGCTTGGCGCAATGCTGTGGATCGCCGGGCACGGACCGATGCGCGACGAACTGCAAGCCCACACCCGCCGGCTCAGGGCCGTCCGGCTGCTGTCGCATTTCCAGCACCGCGCCGACCTCGGACGCCTGCTTGCGTCCGCCGATGTCTATGTCACCGCCGGTCCCCACGAAACCTTCGGTTTGTCGGTGATCGAGGCGCAGGCGTCGGGCCTGCCCGTTGTCGGGGTCGCCGCCGGAGCGCTGAAGGAGCGCGTGCTGGATGGCCTTGGGTTCCTCGGTCCGGTGGGCGACGCGGCGGCCATGGCCGGCAACATCGTCCGGGCTGCCAGCGAGCGTGACGCCATCGGCCCCCGCGCCCGCCGGCACGTCGAGGAGCACTTCGGCTGGGACAGCACGGGACGGAACCTGCTCGCCTGCTACGCGAAGAAGCTGGAAACCCTCAACGGGGCGCTGCCCTCCAGCCGCCGCTGACGGGTCTGTTCCCTCAGTGGGAAACGATGGTTCTCAGAGCGGTTACGGCCGGTGGGCCCCGCGCGAGATGAGCGACAGGCTCTTGGCGCCGTAGCTGCCGATGATCACCGCCTCGCCAAGCGGCCGGAGAATGGGAGCCTCGGCACCCCAGGTGATCAGCACCGCAGCCACCGGATTGCCGGAAGCGCTCGACTGGTCGATGTAGAACTCGGCGGTGGCCATTGGTGCCAGCACCTGCGGGCCGTCAAACCGATCCGCAACTGCCCGGCCGCCGGCATCGAACGTGGTCACGCCGGTCACCACGAGCGCTTGGTCCGCCGAGGTGTTGCGCAGGCTCATGGTGGCGGAGAGGGACTTCAGACGACGCTCGCCACCCACATAAAGACTGCTGTAGACGGGCACGTAGATGGACCCGGAGACGGCCAGCGCGGGCAACGGGCCGCTGAGCGGCTGCAGGCCGGGTGACGCCGGTCCGCCCGGCTCAGCCGGTTCGGTTTCGGCCTCCTCAATGGCCGCGAGGCTGGCTTCCAGGTCCACCTCCGGAACCCAGCCCCGCATGAACAGAGCAAACGCGACGATCGCCGCGATCCAGCCACCCAGAAACACGACGAGCAGCAACAGATTCCGCGCGCGTCCGGGCTGCTGTGCGGACGTCTCGGCCATGGCGCACCTCCTGTGGGTGTTCATTACTCCGCCGGCGCCGGCGAGGCGAGCCCCTCGCACCGCCTTGCAGTCCCGGCCGCGACGCCTGCGCGCCCGGATGCCGGACAGCCGTCACAATCATCGACATCAGCGTTGTCATGGATAAAACGGGAAGAGCTGCGGCAGCACCAGAACCGAAACGATCAGGACGAGGACCGTCATCGGCACACCGACCCTGACGAAGTCCAGGAATGTGTAACCGCCGGGGGCAACCACCAGCGTGTTGACCGGGCTCGATACCGGGGTCATGAACGCTGCCGACGCCGCCACGGCCACCGTCATCGCGAAGGCGAACGGGGCAACCCCCATGTCGGCCGCGACCCCGATGGCGATCGGCGCGAGAAGCACGGCCGTCGCGGTGTTGGAGATGAACAGGCCGAGGATGGCGGTCAAGAGAAACAGTCCGACCATCATCACTTCAGGGCCAAAGCCGCCGAGGTTGCTGACCAGCCCGTCGACGATCAGGGCGGTGGCGCCGGTGTTCTGCAGCGCCGTCGCCAGCGGCAGCATCCCGGCGATCAGCACCAGGCTCGGCCAGTTGATCACCCTGTAGGCATCGTCCATGCTGAGGCATCGGGCCGCCACCATGCCCAGGGCGGCGATGAGCACAGCGATCGCGTTGGGAAGCAGACCGAAGGTCATCACGGCGATCATGGCGATTAGGATGCTGAGCGCCCACGCCGCCTGCGGACGGGCCGGCGCGAACTCCGCAAGCTCCACGGGAAGGGTGAGAACGATCAGGTCGGTCTTGTCCGCCTGGAGGACGGCGATATCCTTCCACCGGCCACTGACCAGCAAGGTATCGGCGACCTTCAGTTCGGCTGCGGCGAGACCGGCGTCGACCGGTTCGCCGCCGCGGCGGATGGCCAGCACGCTGACATGGTGGCGGGTGCGGAATGCCGCGCCGGCCAGTGTTCTGCCAACCAGGGATGAGCCGGGCGGGATCATCACCTCGGCGAGCCCCAGTTCCTGCTGGATGTCCTGACGCGGCGCCGCCTCCAGAGACAGGCGCTCGAGCTTCTGGCTTTCAACGAAATGCGCGGCCGGCTCGGGCGCGCCCACCGCGTAGAGCACGTCCCCGGCGCGAAAACCGGTGTGGGCCAGGGCCGGGGTGATCGCCAGCTGCCGCCCCTCCCGGCGCTCGACCCCGATCGCTGCCACACCGAACCGGGTGCGCAACTTTGCCATCCCGACGTTCTGTCCCACCAGCGGCGAGCCGGCGGGAATGTACAGACGGAGGAAACGGTCGCGGAGGCCATAGCGGTCGATCAGGTCGTCGATCGAGACCTCCTTCTTCCGGTCTTGGTCCTCGGGGTGGGCCGCCGACAGCAAACGCCGCCCGATCAGCAGCATAAAGAGCGTGCCGACGACCAGCACCGACGCACCGATCGGGGTGAATTCGAAGAAACCGAACGGTTCGAGGCCCTGATCGACAAGCTCGGCGTTGACCACAAGGTTGGGAGGGGTGGCGATCAGGGTCATCATCCCGCTGATCAGCGCGGCCGAGGAGAGCGGCATCAACAGCCGCGTTTTCGGATAGCCGGTCTTTGCTGCGATGGTCAGGACGATCGGCAGGAAAATCGCGACGATCCCGGTCGAGCTCATAAAGGCGCCGACGCTGCCAACCACCAGCATCAGCAGGACCAGGAGCCGCCTCTCGCTGGCGCCGCCCATGCGCATCAGCCACTCGCCGACCCGGGCCGCCAGACCGGTGGTCACCAGGGCGTGGCCGACCACGAACAGCCCGGCAATCATCAGCACCACCGGATCGCTGAACCCGGCCAGCGCCTCGCCAACGCTGACCACGTCGGCGAGAACCAGCGCGAACAGCACCAGAAGGGCGACGACGTCAAGGCGGACCTTACCGCTTGCGAACAGCACAACCGCCACGGCGAGCACGCCGAGCACGTAGATGATCTCAAAGGTCACGCGGGTCTCCCCCCTCAGAACGCGGAAAGCCTGCGGTGCGGGCCCGCCCTTGTCCGTTTTCCGGACCTGTCCCGCAGTACTCCTCCGTACCGCCGCGCGAACGGCGGCACGGTCTCAGGACTTGCGGACCTGCCAGGCGAGATAGCCGAGCGCGGCTCCCTCGCTGATCAGCAGAATGCCGATCAGCAGGCCGAGAAGCCATATTGTGGTGACCGGATTGCTCCAGAGGAAAACCGCCAGAAGGATCCCGAGCAGACCGCTGGTCAGCACCCAGCCCCAGTTTGGCAGGGGCCGGATGGTCAGGGAAAAGATCACCTTGGCGATCCCCTCGACCATGAAAAAGACGATCAGCAACAGAATCACCGTGGTGAGCCCGCCCTCCGGATTGCTGATGAACAGCAGGCCGACGATGACTGCGAGCACGAGCGAGACCAGTTGCAGCCAGAAATGCGGCACGTTGCGGGCGCCGATCAGGCTGATCCCCTGGAAGATCCCGGTGATGATCAGCACCCATCCGAGAAAGTAGATGATCGCCACCGAGGAGACCAGCGGGTAAAAGATCGCGAGGATCCCCCCCAACACCATCAAACCGCCCTGAATCAGATACCAGAGCGAGTGGCGCCGGACAGTCTCGCGCATCGCCTCGCGCATTGCCTTGGAGGCGGCTTCCAAAGACATGGTTTCGACCATGATCATCTCCCGGAGCGAATGATTGCCGTGGCTCCCCGCGACCGAGCTTTGACTCCGAACGCCCGAGAAGTAAAGACGGGAGGCGGCGCCGGGCCTGCCGGCCGGTCCTTGGTTCGGCGGGCAGTTCCAGCCATTCCTCCCGGCGCCACGACGCCGGCGGCGCCTGGCGGCGGCCGCCCGGCCCTTTCCGGGGACTTGCCCCACCGCCCTTTCTCGCAACGGCCTGGTTGCGGACAATCGGTCAAGAATGCCGGCGGCCCGGTCATTGTTTCGACCTGGCCAGTTCAACCACACTGAGCGGACCAAAGCCGTCAAGACGGACGAACTCCGCCGCTGGCTCTGGCTCTGGCTCTGGCTCCGATGGGAAGGCTGTCCCGCGGCGCGACCGGATCCGGCCGGCGTCCCGGCCGGCGCAACCTCCGGAACGCTCGAGAAGAAGGAGCTGACTGATGATCAAGGACCGCCAGGGCAGCCCCCTCTCCGGCGCCACCGCCGACGCCGCTGCCCGCTATGACGAGGCGGTGCGGGCGTTCAACATCGATCGGGGCGATCCGCTGGCCCTGCTCGATCAGGCCATCGCCGCGGCGCCCGGCTTCACGATGGCGCATCTGTTCAAAGGCTACCTCCTGGCCGTGGCGACCGAGCCGGAGGCCAACCGGGAGGCGCGGGCGATCGTCGCCGCCGGCCGGTAGCTGCCGAAGAACGATTGCGAAAGCTCACATCTGGCCGCACTGGCCCGGGTCGTCGACGGCGAATGGACGGCGGCGGCTTTGGTGCTCGACCGCCACTGCATGCACTTTCCTGGTGGATCGGATCATCCGCTTGGTTCCCAAGCGGATGATCCGATCCACTCAACGAT
>CAYVUM010000045.1:0-26979 GCA_964454795.1 uncultured Rhodospirillaceae bacterium | reverse complement strand
TGAACGTCCGGGCGGTTCACCTCGCCGACAAGAACCGGCCGAGCCCCGTGCCGGGGCCGATGCGCGAACAGAACCTCTCCATTCAGGAGATGCTGACGGCCTTCATCAACGACGGCGGCGAGGTGATCGTTTGCCCGATGTGCGCCAACGCCGCCGGGATGACTCCCGACGACGTCATCCCCGGCGCGCAGATGGCCACCCCTGAACGGCTCGGAGCGATCCTGTTCGACCCGAATGTGAAGACGCTGTCTTATTAGCGTCCACGGCGATTAACGGCAGCGGCCTGGGTGTTGACCGGTTGAGTCGGGGGGCCGAGCGCCAGCGGGCCTCCCGTCCCTCACCCTCAGCACGAAAGGACGCCCGAAATGCCATTCGATCCGTTCGCGCCAGCGACACAGACCATCGTCTTGTTCGATGCATCCGACTTTTTCGATCCCGAGTTCGCCGCGCAGTTCCCGCCCGTCGAGGGCGAGCCTACCTTCACGGTCGAGAACATCGAGACGGGCGAGTCGGTGGACATCGGCACCCCCGTTTTCATTGAGACCGACACAACCATCGGCGAAACGGAGGTTTCCGGGTCCGTGTTCATCGGCACCGTCGACCAGGCCGAAGAACTCGGCATCTTTCCCTCATTTGAGACCGAGACCTTTGATTTCGGGAGCTTTTCGACCGAGATCACGACGCTAGATTTTGGCGATTTCCTGATCTGACCGGGATTGCCTGCCTGGGAGCGGTCTGCGCCCGGCGCCGACCGCTCATCCCTGAACCCAGGGCAGGCCGGCCACCTTCCAGCCGTTGACGGCGCCGCGCCGGCGGGCGGGATTGTGGTCGCCCTCGAAACCGTGGGCGATGTTGTAGCAGGAGGAGAAGCCGGCCGCGGTCATGGCGACTGCCGCCGAGCGCGACCGCACCCCGGAGCGGCAGAGGAACAACAGCGGCGCCTGCGGGCTGACACCGGCGGCCTCAACCTGCTCCGAAAACGTCGGGTTGATTGTCATGTCCGGATACAGGGCCCAGGGAATGAACAGCGGTTGCCGGCCGAGGCTGCTCAGGTCCGGCACCCCCACGTAAGACCATTCCGCCGGGGTCCGGACATCGACCAGCACGGCTTCCGTGTGATTTTCTAGGATTTCCCACCCTGTCAATGGCAGGATATCCCCGGCGTACGCGGCTGTGTGCATGGATCCCTCCCCTGCGGCTTGACCTGCTGATTATGGTTTGCGGAAAAGCGCAAATCGACTCGCATTTCGGATAAAATTCCAAAATTTTTCCGAGGTAACCCTACTTTCTACACCCCGGATGGGGATGATTGCCCGCCGGTCCTGACGAACAGCTACTCGCCGGAACCGGAAAAGGCCAGCATGTCGCCGATCTGATCGTCCGTCTTCATCAGGCTGCGGCGCAGGCTGGCATGAACCCGTTCCGCTGTCGCCTGGGCGTACCCGGGGAAAACGCCACCGAGCAGGCGAGGAACCGGTTGTCCCGCCGCCCGCAAGCGGGCGAACAGGTCGGCCGGGGTGGTCCCGAACGACTGGACAACCAGCTCGTCCTCCAGGGAGACGATCGCCTCGTAGGAGCCGGGGTCGCCCTGCCGGCCTGCCCGTCCGTAGAGTTGGCGGTCGATCCGCCGGGCCTCGTGGCGCTCGCTGGCGATCACGTGGAGGCCGCCGAGGGCCGCCACACCGTGGGCAAGACGGATATCGGTTCCGCGTCCGGCCATGTTGGTGGCGACGGTGATCCGGCCCGGCTGTCCGGCCTGGGCGACGATTTCCGCCTCCATCTGGTTCTGGCGGGCGTTGAGGACCTGGTGCGGCAGGCCGGCTGCGTTCAACAGGTCGCTCAGCCGCTCCGAAGCCGCCACCGAGCGGGTGCCCACCAGCACCGGTCGGCCCTGCCGGTAAAGCTCGCTGGCCCGGGCGACGATGGCCCGCCACTTGTCGGCCTCGCGGGCGTAGACCGTGTCAGGCAGCGCCACCCGGGCGAGCGGCCGGTTCGTGGGAATGGCGACCACATTCAGGCGGTAGACCGACCACAGCTCGCCGCTCACCTCCCGGCACGTGCCGGTCATGCCGGCGAGGCGCAAATAGCGGCGAAAGAACCGCTGATAGCTGATCCGCGCCAGGGTTTCCTGGCGGCCGGTAAGCTCGCAGCCCTCCTTCATCTCGACAAGCTGGTGCAGCCCCCGCTCCCAGGAGCGGTCGGGCATGACCCGGCCGGTATACTCGTCGACGATCTGAACCTTGCCGTCGTTGACCAGATAGTGTTTGTCACGCTCGAACAGGTGCAGTGCCGACAGCGCTCGCTTTACCAAATCCTCGCGCCGGTTGGTCCCCGACCAGACGCTGTCGGCTCCCCGGGTCAGCATGGTCAGGCGGTTGCGGCCCACCTCGGTCAGGTCAACGGTGCGCTCCCGGCCGCGAAGGGCGAAGTCGTGGCCGGGCCGAAGCTTGCGGGCGACCCTCAGCGCCTCCCTGTAGGCACGCTCCTCCTGCTTGCTGTCGCTCGACCGGGAGATGATCAGCGGCGTTCGCGCCTCGTCGATCAGCACGCTGTCGGCCTCGTCGACAATCGCGTAGCAGAGGCCGCGGAGCAGCAGCTGCCGGCTGCGCGGCGCCCGGCTGTGCAGCCCTTCCAGTTGCAGGTGCAGCCGCCGCGACCGCTGGCCGAGGACGATCCGGTCGCGGAGGTAGTCGAACACGAGCTGCTTGTTGGTGCAGTAGGTGACGTCGCACCCATAGGCGCGGCGGCGTTCCTCGCCACTCATCCCTTCCACGATCGTGCCGACGGTCAGGCCGCAGGCGGTATAGAGCGGTTCCATCCACGCCGCATCACGGCTGACCAGAAAGTCGTTGACGGTGACGATGTGCACCGGGATCCCGGCCATCGCCGCCGTGCACGCCGGCAGCGTCGCCGTCAGGGTCTTGCCTTCGCCGGTTTCCATCTCGGCGAGCATGCCGTTCAGCATCACCCAGCCGCCGAACAGCTGGACGTCGAAATGGCGCATCTTCAGCCGACGACCGGCCAGTTCGCGGATCAGCGCAAAGCTTCGCGCCACCAGCGCGTCCTTGAGGCCGAGGCCGTAGAGATCGCGGCGGAGGTCGCGGATCCGCGCGGTCAGTTCGGCATCGCTGGCCTGCCCCAGGTCGCCGGCCTCGGCGTCGACCCGGAGGGCAAACCGGCCAACCGCCGGCCGTCGCCAGCGGAGGGTCTGGCGGACTGTGCCCGCAAGACTGGCGGCGGTGCGATCCAGCCAGCCGTCCCGCACGTCCTCGCGCTGCGGATAGGTGCCGATCGCAACCCCGGGACGGAGGACGGCGCTAGACACTGAACCGCTTCAGGAACAGCTGGCGCAGCGAGCGGTAGAGCTGCAGCCCGAGCGGCTCGGTACCGTGATCGAACTGCACATGGACGCGGCCGCCGACGTGGCCCGGCACCGCCTCGGGCGGAATCACCAATTCGAATTGGAAAACCCGCTCCAGAGTGGTCAGGCCGCGACCGTCCGAGGGGTCGACCGGGATCGGACCGCCACCGAGCGAGCCGAGCGCGGGGGTGGGCAGCCGCATGCTGCCCGCCGGCACCTCGCGCAGGATCGTGGCCGGAAACGGCTCGCCTTCCCAGTCGCCGGGCATCACCTCAATCTTGCGGGTCCGCTGACGGACGAGATCGATGTCGCGCTGCTGGATGATCACCCGGACGGTCAGGTCCTCCGCCTGCATGACGTACGACACGACCTGGCCCTGGCGCAGGAAGCTGCCGGCGAGATCGCGGTGGCCGGGGGCGATGAACAGACCGGCCTTGGGGCTGCGGATGACCAGGTCGGCAGCCTTCTCCCGGGCCCTTTGCAGGTCCGCCTCGACCGCGGCGATTTCCTCGCGGATGACCGCGGCTTCGACCAGATTGCGCACCTGCTCGGCCTGATAGCGGGCCTGAAGCTCGCCCAGCTGGGCGGCGAGCACCTGGACGCGCGCCTGCAGGAACGGGTCCTCGGTGCGGATCAGCGGCTCGCCGGCGCGGACCGCTGACCCGGCGCCGGCAAGAAAGCCGGTCACGAACCCGTCGGTAGCGGCGCGCACCTGCGACTGCTCCGCCAGCCAGATCACCCCTTGAGTCTCGGTACGGAGCGGCACCGGCACGACGAACAGCGCCGCGGCGATCACCCCGACAACGCCCGCCGTCACGGCAATCGCCCGGCCGCGCCTCTGTTTCAATTTGGGACTGCTAACCAGGAACACGATATTTTTTCCAAGCGGAATCAAGAGCTGGGTGGTTGTTGCCCAAATCGCCAGGAGAACCCCCAGAGCGAAAAACTTTCCGGCGATGTAAAGAATAATAACAAAAACAATCACCATCCGATAGACGAACGCAGAGAATCCATAGACGAGGAACCAGAATTTCTCGCCCTTCGCCCGGGCTGGTGATTCGCTGTCCCGAACGCCGTACAGCCAGCGCTGGATAAGGTATCCGTAGTATTTGTTTGACCGGGTGGCGAGGTTGGGGATTTCCAAAGCATCGGCGAGTACATAATAGCCGTCGAAGCGCAGCAGCGGATTGCCGTTGAAGAACAACGTAGAGACGCCACTGATCAGCATGACATTGTAGGCAATCGTTCGCACGGCTCCCGGCTCGGCCTCCACCCACACCATCATCGCCAGCGCGCCCAGAAACAGCTCGGTCATAATCCCGACCGCGCCCACCAGCATCCGCTTGCGCTTGTCGCGGAACCCCCAGGCAGCCGACGTGTCCACATAGGGAACGGGCATGAACACCAGCAACATGATGCCCATCTCGTGAACCTCGCCGCCCCAGCGCTTGGTCGCATACCCGTGGCCGAGCTCGTGAAGGGCCTTGACCACCGGATAGATCAGCCACAGAAGCAACAGGTTCTGCGGGGTCATCGCCCGGTCGACGATGTTCTCGGTCAGGTCGCTCCAGTGCATGGCGGCGAGCACGCCGCCGGTGGTGACCACCACCAGCCACAACACCAGCCCCGCCCAGGTGAACAGCGGGCGCACCGCCGGCAGCGACCAGGCGAGAAACCGCTCGGGGTCGATCAGCGGAAAACGGATCGCCAGCGGTGTCCACAGCCGCTTCTTCCACTTCTGCCGCTCGTGCCGCTGATAGCGGCGGAACAGCTCCCGGGTGTCGGGGGTAACGTCGCAGATCAGCGCATCGGCGGCGTGGAGCTGTCCCAGCAGCCGGATCGCTTCGTCCTGGGTGGGAGCCGCATCGCCCAGCTGATCGTTGGTGGCGTCCCAAACCACCTGGACGCTGCGCCGACCATCCAGCAGGCCAATGAACCGCTCCGCCGCCGGCGTAAACCGGTGCGACCGGCTCGCGGCATGGTCCTGGAGAATGAACCAGACCTGATCGCGGTAGTCGTGCCTGTGGATCTGCACGTGTTCGCGCAGCCTCGGCTTGAGGTTGGCAACCCGGTACCAGGAAGGGCTGAAGACGCTGTCCACCGCCGGCGTTCCGCGCTCACGGCCACCAGGACCAGACGAACATCCTGAGCCAGTAGAGGATCTTGTGGGTCCAGATCCAGATCAGGCGACGCCGCTCGATGTCGACCTTACCAACCCCTTCCATGCCCGGCCGGACCCGTTCGGACACCTCGGCAAGGCTGGCTTCGACCCGGAAGTAATTGCGCCCCTCTTCAGCCGTCGAGACCGGCGTGATCTTCTCCACGGCGAACGGCAGCGTCGCATCGGGCATGCCGGACAGGACCAGCTGGCCGGTCTGGCCGACCTCCACCTGGCTGATTTCCCGTTCGTCCACTTTGAGAATGATCCGGTAGGCGTTCAGCGGCGCCACCTGGAACAGATCATCGCCCCGTTCGACCGGCGCGCCGAGCGCCTGGCTCAGATCGCCGGCCAGGACGATGCCGTCGAACGGTGCGACGATCCGCATCCGTGCCAGCTGCTCCTCGATCAGCGCCACCTGGGCCTCGGCCTGCTGAATCTGCGCCGTCAGGATTGTGACCTGCGCCCGGTCGTGGCCGGCCAGCGCCTCGTTGAATTCGCGGATCCGCTGCGCCCGCTGACTGCTCCACTTCAACCGCTCAAGACGCAGGTCCCGGTCGTCAAGCTGCGCCATGACGTCGCCGGCGCGCACGATGTCGCCGGCCCGGACGTTCGCTTCAGCCACATAGCCGGCAATGGGCGCAGCGATCACCCGCTGCACGGTGCCTTCGAGGATGGCGTCGGCGGTCACCCGGTAGTCGCCCCTGGCGACCGCAAAAAACGCCACAACGGCAGCAAGGGTCAGGGCCGAAAGCTTGAGCGCCACGTGCCGGGGGCCGAACAGGTTGCGGATCAGGGTTACGAGGCTGATCCAGGCCTTGACGATCAGCCAGCGGTCGTCCCGGCGCTTGACCTCCAGAACCGGCCCGATCAGCGCCGCGGCATGCTCGCACAACTCGACCGCTGCCGGGTCCACGGGATCACCGGCGGGGCGCTCCAGGGTCATGGCACCGAGCAGCCGGCCGCCGTCCGGCAGGGCCATCGGGATGGTGCAGAGCGCCGCACCGCCGTGAGCGGCACTGCAGGCCTGGTGGCTGCGGGTGACCTGCGGCGGCCTGCCTTCCAGCGGCGGGAACAGGACGGTAGCCTGCTGATCGATCGCCTCATCCATGGCGGCCTCGATCCCGCGGACCAGATTGGACTTCTCCGCGAACGAGGCGCTGTGGGACAGCGCCCGCACCTGGACGTGACGGCCCCTCAGAAACCCGATGCTCACCCGTTCGCAGCGGAACAGCGCCGCCAGTTCCGTCGCGACCGCCGTCGCCGCCGCCTGGAAACGGTCGTCGTGGAGGCTGGTGGCGAGCAGGTCAAGGACCGAGACCAGCCGGTCCTTGGTGCTGAAGGTCCGCTGCCCGACCGCCGCTTCGAGCCCCCGCACCCCCCATTCCAGCTGGCGGAGCACCACGTCCAGATCAGCGCCGGCTTCGGCGTCGATGTCGAGACCGACCGCCCCGCAGATCTCGCCGTCCACCAGGACCGGCTGGGCGACGGCGTTGCGCCGGCGGCGGCTGGCGGTTTCGGCGGCGTTGTGCCGTTGGACGGAGGCACGGCGCCCGGCGATCGCCGTCTCGACGGCCGTGGTCAGCAGGGAGCCAGCGATGATCTTCTCCGGCCAGGTGGCCACCGGCGCGAACGATCCGCCGTCAGGCTTGCCCAGCACCACCACACCCTGCGCCACGCCGGGGATCATCCGGCACTGGAGGTCAAGCCAGGCGGCCGCGAAGCTGCGTTGGTCACTTGCCTCGCGCAGACGGTCCCAAAGGCCGGGATCCCGGGCGGCCGCGGAAAACCCTGTTCCGCCCGCCTCCTCCGACCGTTCCGAGAAGCTTTGGTCCGCTGTCGTCATGACTGTTGTCTTCAGTTTGCAGCGGGCGCGGCTCTTCGCCCTGCCCTGACTTTCGCGCTGCCGGCCTTGCCCGCACACCCCGCCCCGGTGGACCTGTCACGGGCCGGGCGACCCTGCTCCGCTTCCGTTTTAGCGCAAACGGGCCGGCTTCGCATTAGTGAGTCGTCCCTTGCGGGCGTCGCAGTGGACGGGCAAAAGGGGTCAAACGCTCAAACGTCGCGCCCAATCAGTCGTCGTCGTTCTCATTGTCGTCATCGACATTAACGCCGTTCGTCCGACCGACCAGCCAGACATACGAGTTCTCGTCAATATTGTCCGCAGCCGCCTGGACGTCGGCTTGAAGCCGGTCGATCCAGGGGCTGACGATGGTTACAACCGGACTCGGACCGCCCTCATCGCCCTCATTGTCGTCGCGGACCGTATCGGCGCCCGGTCCGCCGTCCAGCCGGTCTTCGTCATCTTCGCCGTAGAGGGTGTCCCGGCCGTTGCCGCCGAGCAGGGTGTCATGTCCCGGGCCGCCGACGAGGATGTCATCGCCGTTGCCGCCCTCCAGCGCATCGTCCCCGAGCTGACCGCGAGCGAAGTCGTCGCCGCCGTTGAGCACGATCACGTCATCGCCGCTGCGCAGTTCGACGTCATTATCGCCGTCGTCATCTTCTTCGTCGTCGTCGAAGCCGTCGTCATCCTCGAAGAACGATCTCAGGATCAGCCGCGGCGGCGCATTGGCGACGAATTCGCTGACCACTGCCGAATTGTCGCCGGCAACCACGTCCCGGTCATCGCCGCCGGTGATCGTGTCGCTGCCGCTGACGATGTTGGCCGGGCCGGGACGATCCTCGTCATCGTCATCGTCATCATCACCGCCGCCAGGCAGCCGCTCGCCGTTGGCGTTGAACCGGAAGCTGTGGTCATACCGGGCGCTCAGGTAAGGATCGCGGAGCAGCGAGAGGCTATCCCGCGCAAGCCTCTGGGCGTCCACAGTGAGCTGGCTGGCCCGCCAGTAGACCGGCGGATCGATCAGCGGCACGGTGGCGGTGATCGCGCCGAAGTCACCGATGATCAGATTCTCTCCGGAGCCTCCGGTCAGCACATCGTTGCCGGCGGCGTAGCTGTATCCGAAGGTGAACGGGATCAGCCGCTGTTCGGCCGGGGTCGGCAGGCGCGATCCGATGCCGGCGTGATCGGCGTCCAGGTGATCGCGGAGCACGTCTGTACGGGCAAGCTGCTGATCGCGGATCGCCGCACGGGCGCTGTCAAACACCGACTTCGTCACATCCAGGGGATTGGCCGCAGCGTCCCGTCGATCCCGGTCCGCTGACGTGGGCAGCAGCAGAACCGCGCCGTCGCCGATGATCGTGTCATCGCCGGCCTCACCGTCGACCACGTCGTTCTGAAGGTCGATCGTCCGCACGAACGCGATGCGGTCGGCGCTGGCGAGCGGGTGCTGCTCCGGATTGCGCTCGATCGCGTCTTCGACCAGGGCGGCGATCACCTCCGCGGTGACCTCGCCGATGAGAGCGTTGAAGTCTTCGGCGACGTATTCGAGATCAAGGAACAGCGCGTGGAGCTGCAGATAGGTGGCGGCGAACGCCTGCTCGGGGATCTCGCCCCGGACAACGGCGGGCGGAATGACCATCAGGTCGTCAGCGAAGATCAGATCGCCGTTGCCGCCGCCGCGGATCTGGTCGTTCGCCGCCCGGACCATGCTGTCCTGCCGCAGATCGTCCTTGTTCTCGAGCACGTCGAAGTCCACAGCGGCGAGGCGAAGGCGGGACTGGACATCCTCGATCGCCTCGATGGCATCGCGGTACGCGCCGTCCACGTCGGCGATGCCGAAGCGATACACCGGGGCGATGCGCAGCGAGTCGCCGATCAGCAGGTCGGCGCCGTCGTCAGCGGTGAGGCTGGCGGTGTCGCCGAGGATCACGTCGTTGCCCGGCAGGGCGTCGGTGTGGTGGACGAGATCGGGCACGATCGAGATGAACGGCGCAACCCGCGCACCATCGGCGCGGATCAGCCGGTCATTTTCCGCGATGACCCGGAAGGCCGGCACGAGGTCGCTCACCAGGGTTGCCGCCGGCGCCTGGATCGTCAGGTCCTGCGGCCGCACGGCCATATCCGGAATGACCAGGGCGCCGAACCGTGGCAGGACGAACGGCGCCGCGCCGGTCGTGCCGATCAGCCGAACCCCGCTGAGGATCTGCGGCAGATCGGTTTCGAACTGGGCGACATTGATGGCGTCATCACCGATGACGATGTCATCGCCGGTGCCGCCGGTCAGGGTGTCGTCGCCGCGCTGGCCGATGATCACGTCCTTGCCCGCACCACCATCGACGACGTCGTCATTGGCAGCGACAAGGTCGATCAGTAACGCGTCCGTATCCCAGGCGCCGTTATCGGCATTCAGCAGCCTGCGCCCGGCGGGATCGAAGGCCCCGGTGAGCAGCACCAGGTCGGCGCCGAACAGGGACGCGGCCAGCGCCGGATCGGCATCGCGCAGCGGCGTCGTATCCATGTCAATGGCAGCGGTGATCTCGCCCACGTCTTCCAGAACGATGTCGCGGTGCCACTCGCCCGTGGCATTGACGCGCGGCCGCCCGGTCTCGTCCAGCGCGCGGGAGATCCGGCCCACGTCGGCGAGGATGACGTCCCGTCCGTCGCCACCGCGGATCCTGTCGTTGCCGAGTTCGCCGTAGAGCTCGTCGTCGCCGCCGCCGCCATCGATCACGTCGTCGCCGCGCTGGCCGTGGACAATGTCGTCGCCGCCGCCGGCGTTGATGGTGTCATTGCCGGCGACCCGGTCCACATCGTCGAACCGGACCACTCCGGCGACGCCCGCATCGAACGGCAGGCCGTCGTCGAGATCGAGGGCGCCGTTGGCGTTGGCGTCCCGATAGAAGCACACGGTCCGGCCCTCGGCGAACCCGATGCCACTGGCGGTCAGGGTCAGCGCCTGGCCTTGGACGGCCGGCACCGGATCGATCCCGAGCTCGCCCGGCAACGGGGCCTGCGCGACCGGATCGCCTGCCTCCGCTACGGCCAGCGACCAGCCGTTGAGGGTGCCGACGGCACCATTGCGATCGTCCCGGACCTTGAGCGTCCAGGTGCCAGCCGCCGGTCCGCCGTCGAGGGCGGCGAGACCGGAGCCGTCCTCTGGGCGGAACGCGCCGGTGAACGGTGCCTCGCCGTCGTCGATCTCGACCGCCGCCGCGTCATCGATGAGCGTGCCGATGAAGTTGTCGCCCGAACCGCCAACATCGGTAAACAGCTTGACCTGGGTACCCGACGGGCTGACCAGGTAGACATCCAGGTCTTCAGTCCGCGGATGGCTGATGTTCAGCTCCACGTTCACGTCGACGATGGTGAAGGCGTCATCGATGGTGATCGTCGATGTCAGCCAGGCATTATCGGGGATCGCCTGCGGCCCGTCGCCGTTCTGGTATACGCTCACCACCGGCGGCGGCGGCGGGACAATCGCGCCGGTGTTGCTGACCACCTCCACGATCGCTCCGGTCTCGTCGATGACCGCGGCGAAATAGGTCTGCGCTCCGAGCGGGAGATCGTCCGTCGGCACAGTCAGGACAGAGCCGTCGCTGCCATCCGCATCGCTGCCGAGGAACTGATCCACATCCGCCGGTGTGGCGAACAGGGTCGGCTCGCGGATCACGTCGGCGAACGGCGCCGGGTAGCGCGGCCAGTCGCCGTCGGCGAGACGGGGCAGCCGGGCGATGCGGCCGTTGTCGCCGAGGATGACGTCGGCGTCTTCCCCGCCGTCGATGACGTCGTCTCCGTCGGCACCGCCAAGGACATTGTGGCCACCGGTGATGTCATCCTCGCCGCCGTCACCGGACAGGATGTCATCGCCCTGCTGACCCAGGATAAAGTCGTCCCCGTCGCCGCCGGAGATCCGGTCGTTGCCGCCGCCCTGGAGGTCGTCGAGGCCGGGATCGAAGACACCGTTCGCGTTCAGGTCCCGGTAGAAGCCGACGCGGGCGGCGCCCGTAAAGGCGGCGGCGGAGGTGGTCAAGCTGAGAGGTTCGCCGGAAATCAGCGGATCGGCGGCGATCGTCAGATCGCCGGTCACCGGCGCCTGTGCAACCGGAATCAGGTAGGTCATCTCCAGCGACCAGGCGTTGAGGGTGCCCTCGCGGCGCCGCTCATCGTCGGTCACTTCCAGGGTCCAGGTGCCGGTCACCGCCTCGCCTTCAAAGGCGCTCAGATCGCCCGGGCTTTCCGGCCGGAACACGCCCGCGAACGGCGAATCCCCGTCCTCGATCACCGACGCCGCCTCGTCGTCCAGGACCGTGCCCGCGAAATCGTCACCCCAGCCGCCGACGTCGGAGAACAGCTGTACCCGCGTGCCCGACGGACTGATCAGGACCACGTCCAGGTCCTGGTTGCGGGTGTGGGAGATATCGAGCGTGACGTTGACGTCGAGGAGCGTGAAGTCGTCCGTAATGTCGATGGTTGAGATCAGCGTCTGCTGATCGGGAATGGTCCGCGGGCCGTCGGTGTTGGCATAGGTCTCGGCGACCGGCTGCGGCGGCGCGACGACGGTGCCGGCGGCGGAGGCAACGCCGAGGATCGAGCCGTCGGCCGCGAAGGCGACTGCAAAGTAGGTCTGCGCCCCAAGCGGCAGGCCGTCGCTGGTCGTTACCAGTGTGAAGCCATCGCTGCCGTCCGCATCGCTGCCGAGCAGTTCGTCGAAATTCGGCGTGTTCTCGGTGCCGGTGAAGATCGAGACGAAGGTCTGGTTGGCCGGCAGCGAGAGGTCGTAGCGGGCGTGATCGCCGAGCAGAATGTCGTGGTCGGCCCCGCCGAGGATCGTGTCGTCACCGCTGCCGCCGATGACAATGTCCTCGTCGGCTCCGGCATCGATCACATCATCGCCACCGAGCAGCGGATTGGTGGACACAGCGACATCGAGGCTCCCCGGCTCACTGTCGTTGACCACGTAATCAAGGCGGCCATTGTCACCGAGCACCACGTCGTCGCCGCCGCCGGCCGTGATGGTGTCGACGTCGGCGCCACCCAGGATCGCGTCGTCGCCGCCGCCGGTTGAAATGGTGTCGCGTCCGCCGGTCTCGGGGACCGTGGTGTCGATCGACACCCGCCGGCTGACACCCGTTGTGGTTTCGAACCGCGCCGAGCCGTTGTCGCCCACCACCACGTCCGGCGAGGCATCGCTGGAGGCGTCGCTGCCAGCGTCGATCAAGTCGCTGCCGCTGCCGCCGAACACTGTGTCGGGACCGTTGCCGGCGAAGATGAAGTCATCGTCGCCGTCCAGCGGATCGGAGGTGGCGATCGTCAGCAGCACGCTCGCGCCGCCGGCGGTATCGAACATCGCCGCGCCGTTGTCGCCGAGCATGACATCGGCACCCTCGTCCGTGCCCAGCCGCACGGGCTCGTCCCCCGGCACCGCCGGGCGGGCGAAGTTGACCAAGTCGCGGCCCTTGCCGGCGATCACCACGTCATCGCCGTCGCCGACGATGATCTCGTCCGCGCCCCCGAACTGCGGGGCGAGCGAAGCCGCCCGGATCAGCAGCCCCGTTGGCGTGAAGTCGGCAAAGCCGTCGTCGCCGATCACCACATCGGCCCAGGCGCCGAGACCGGCGTCGATCCGGTCGTCATCGGCGCCGCCAAGGACCACGTCGGGACCCTCGCCGGCGAAGATCGTGTCCTTGCCGCCGGTGTTGAAGGCAGTGGTTTCCGTGCGCACCAGCTGACCACCGGCGAACAGGGCGCGGCCACTGTCGCCGATGATGATGTCCGGCTCCGCGGCGTTGCCGGCGGTGATGGTGTCGTCGCGGGCGCCGCCGATCAGGACGTTCGGGCCATCGCCGGCAACGATCGTGTCGTTATCGCCGAGGGTCGGATCGACGCTCTCGACCCGCTCGATGATCCCGGTGACGGCGGCGAACAGGGCCCGGCCATTGTCGCCGACGATCACATCCGCGGAGGCATCGCCGCCGGCGGCGATATTGTCGGGTCCTTCGCCGCCGAAGATCACGTTACGGCCTTTGCCGGCGGTGATCCGGTCGCCGCCGCCGATCGAGGAGTTGCTGGTGCCGGCGTCGACGAGCACGCCGTCTTCGAACCGCGCCCGGCCGTTGTCGCCGATAAGGATGTCGTCGGCCACATCGCCGGCCGCGGCGTCGAGAACCGGATCGGCGCCCGGGCCGCCGATGACGATGTCGCGCATCTCGCGGCCGAGCACGGTATCGTTGCCGCCGATTTCCGGATCGACGCTGAACACCAGACCGAGCGGCCGGCGCACCCCGTCGGTCTTGTCGCCGGGCCCGCCGTGGCCGAACACCGTCACCGCGAGCTGTTCGAGCTCGCCATCGCTCAGCGTCGCCGCCTGCTCCTCGCTGATCACGGTTGCAAAGTAGGCTACGCGGCCGCGGTCGGCGAAGATGATGTCGTCGTTGGTGCCACCGTCGATGGTGTCATCGTCCTGACCACCGAAGATCACCAGCTCCTGGGTGGAGGCCGAAGCATCGACCGTATCGCGGTCGGAGACCGGCAACTGCGGCAGACGGAACGTCTCGGTCATCAGCGTCGGGATCGCCACCCGGATCACGGCGCCGTCCGGAAGCTCGAGGGCCTCGTCGAGGGTCAGTGCGTCCGCCTCGGCGTCGACGATGAACTCGCTCTCGCGGAGCCGGATACCGTCGACGGTCACGGTTAACGGATCGGTCGCCAGGACGTCGCTCGCCAGCGTCAGGCTGCCGCCGCCGGTCCCGGTGATGAACGTCTCGACGATCCGCGCCACGATCCGGATCTCGGCATTCGGGGTTGAGAACGGCTCCGAGCCGATGGTGAGGCCGAGGGTGTCGATGGCCGGCTCAACCGAAACCTGATCCGGCGAGAGGATCACGCCATCGACGACCACGGTCACCCCATCCGCATCGGTGCGGTGATCGCCCCCACCCAGGGCCGTGGCCAGTGGCAGGGCGTGGTTGTACGGACCCTGGGTATTGAGGACGAAGACGCCGTCTTCGCCGGCATCGATGTCGGCCGTCACCGTATCGTCGCCGAGGCCGGTATTGAGGCTGGAGAACGTGCGCACGCCGTCGCGGCGGTGGGTGGCGTCGATCTCCAGCTGATCATCACCCCAGCCGGTCCAGACGGTGATGCCGTCCGCGAAACTGCCATCCTCCAGGTCCGCGCTGTAGGTGATCGCGGCCCCGGCAAGGCCAAGGACGTAGATCTCGGTGGCGGTGTCGGCGATGTCGGAGATGCCCGTCGGCAGGCCGGGCACCGCCGGATCGCGGGCCAGGGCGTCGGCCGCCAAGCCGGTGATCCGCACGTCATCGCCGGTTCGCGCGGCCTCGTCGCTGATCATCAGCAGATGGCGGCCGGCGCCGGCACGGATGTTGAGCATGCCGGCCAGGTCATCGACGGTGCCGCGCAGGAAGTCGGTTGCGGTATCGAAGGTCTCGCCGGCTTGATCGGAGACGTAGATCCGCTCGTCGCCAGCGTTGAGGCGGAGGTTGGTCCGGGCCGACGTGCCCTGCACGTTCACCACATCATCCCCGGAGCCGAATGCGACGGTCAGCGATTCGACGCCGTAGTAGTTGATCCCGGCGCCGCGGGTAGCCAGCGCGACCGTGCCGGCCAGATCGGTGGTGTCGATGTTCAGCGGATCGATCGCCAGTCCGGCCCGCGCCCCCTGGAAGGTGATGACGAAGTCCCTGCCGAAGCGGTCGACGGCCAGGTTGTCGGTGAACGGCTGCGACGGATCGCGGTTGTTCGGGTTGACGATCGGATCGAGCGCGGCGAACAGGTCCGCAGCGCTGGCATCGTGGGCGATCGGCGACGTGGTCTGGCCGAGCAGCCGGATCGTGAACGTGCCACCGGTGGCGTCCACGGTGAGGGTCTGCAGGCTGTTCGGGCCGGCGCCGTTCGCGAGGGTGGCGGTAAGCACCGCAGGGCTCGCGCCCGATGCCGCCACCAGCGCCGTGGTATCCGCGGTCTCGGCCCAGCGCAGCTGCGGCAGGTCGCGGCCGGCCAGGTCGCCGGCAAAGGTCAGCGTGTAAACCACGCCGGTGTCGCTGCGCGCTTCGCTGACCGTGATCGCCGCCGATCCGTACAGGCGTTGCAGCCGGTCCCGGACTTCGTCCACCGCAAGCGCGACGTCGAGGGTGACCAGGGCGAACCCGGCCTCGCGGGAGACCGCACGGCTGCCCGGCAGCCCGCTCTCCGTCCCGAAGCCGTCGAGTCGCAGGATGTAGGCACCGCCGGTCGCCTGGACGGACAGGGTCTGCACCTCAGCCGTCGGGGCGGTCCGGCCGTCACGGACCGTGGCGGTTTCCACCAGGGTGCCCGCATCCGGGTTCGCCACCAGCTGCGAGCGGTCGCCGTCCCACGCCAGGGCGGGCAGGTCCACGCCGGCGAGGCTTTCGGTGAAGCGGATCGTATAGGTGACGTCCTCGATCGTCCGGGAAGCCGTGACCGTCAGATCGGCCGATCCGTAGAGGTCGCGCAGCCGGCTCGCCACCTCAGCAGCGCTGAAGCTGTAATCGAGGGTCACGAGGGCGAAACCGTCGCCCCGCCCGATCGCGTCCACCGCCGTGTCCGGCAGGCCGCTTTCAGTCCCGAAGCCGTCGGTGCGCAGCCGATAAGTGCCGCTCGCGGCGCGCACAAACACGGTCTGGACCTCGGCCACTGTCGGCATGCCGAGCCCGGTGAGGGTGGTCCCGGTCAGGGTGGCGAGGTTTGCGCTCGCGTCGCCGGAGTCGTCGACCACGAGCAGGTCGCCGAGACCCTCCAGGCCGGAGAGCTCGTAACGGCTGGTCATCGCCTGGGGCGGGACAGTCCACGGACGGTCGACGGTGAGGGTGGTGGCGGTATTGGCGGTGATCGTCCGCACCTCACCGGCGCCCGGACCGTCGATGATGGTCAGGGTCCGGCCGACCAGATCCTGGACGTGGTCCGCCCGGACGGCCGGGTCGGCAAGATCGATCAGCAGTTCGCCGACCGGCTGGCCACCGGCATCCAGGACCTGAGCGGCGTCGATCACCGCCAGATAGCGGGCCCGGTTCCCGTCCCCATCGCGGAGGCTGTAGGTGAAGGCGAACACATCGAAATCGCCAAAGTCCGCGGCCGGCGTGAACCGCAGCAGGCCGGTGACCGCACCATTGCCATCGCGGTCGATGGCCAGAGAGCCCGTGCCGCTCTGGGTCAGGACATCGACGCGCAACGTCCGCAGGTCCACGTCTGCCCCCACCGGCAACGCCGCCGGGAACCGGGCGTTGATATCGGTCAGGGTATCGGCGTCGACGGCCGTGGCGATGCCGCCGATCCGGTCTTCGCCGCCGTCGATCAGCAGCAGGGCGCCGATCTCATCGACGGTGCGGGCACCCCCGGTGAGCAGCGCCGCCTGTTCCGGCGTGCTCTGATCGGCGCCGGCCGCGGCCGCGGCGACCCCGCCACTAACCAGGATGGTGTCCGCCTCGTCGCCGGTCTGCACCCGGGTGTGCCCGGTGATGCTGCGGACCTCGACCAGATCGCGGCCGGCGCCGGTGGCGACGGTGGTCGCGCCGCCGTGCGTGGCGTCGATGGTGAAGCGGTCATCGCCCGAGCCCAGCTCGATGTTCAGGACCTCCAGGTCGGCGTAGGTGATGCCGCCGGCGATGATCCGCCCGGCGATCGCCGCATCGCCGGCCATTCCGAGGCCGACCAGCCGGTCTTCGGTGAGCAGGCCCACGTCATCGGACGGACTGTCGCCGTTGAAGACGTTCAGGGTGTCCACCTGATCGCCCTCGTCGACCCGGATGTTGGGGTTGACCGGGGCAACCGAGTAGTCGTCGCCGACGTCCGGCAGGATCGGCGTGTCCTGGAGATCGGTGGGCCAGCGGGAGGCAAAGGTCACGGTGGTCCCGGAGACCAGCGGTGCGAAGTCGGTGTCGCTGCCGGTAACCCCCGCGATCAGCGCCGCTTCGAGCTTGCGGGTCAAATCCTCGATGCCGGTGGCGTCGTCGACCGTGTACACGGCGCTGCCGAGATCGAGGGCCCAGACCTCGCCGGTCTGGGGCGGTCCGTCGAAGACGAAGCCGGCCTGGGTCCAGCGCGCGCCGCCGCTGCCCAGCGCGGCCGCTGTCGGCGTGCCGCTGACGACCGCCCCGCCGCGGACCAGGGTTGTTCCGTCGGCTGGAGTGATCGCGAACTTGGTCTTGAAGGCAGAGCCGTCCCGGGCGGTAAGGAACAGCCGTGCCGTACCGAGCAGGCTGATCCGGACCTCCGCGTCATAGACTCCTTCGGCCTCGATCGCGGCCTCGAAGGCCTGGGCGATGCGGCCCGGCGACGACAGCCCGGCCACCACGTCGACACCGAAGGTGACCGGATCGCCCGTGCCGTCCAGGGTGAGGTTCCAGGTCTCGCCGATCCGGGCGGTGCCGTCGAACGACACCGTTGCTTCCGTCCAGTCGATCTGATCCAGCGAGGACGGATCGGGAATGCCGATGAACCGCACCCGGTCGCCCGGATCGCCGCCGTCAACGGTGAGCTGGACGGGGAACGGCGCCGTCCGCGCCACCGAGAGCACGTTAGCCGAGACCATGCCCACGTCCAGTTCCACGTCGGTGAGCGGGTCCTCGAGGAACGTGAAGGCGAACCGGAAGTCGTTCATCCGCGGATCAAAGCCCGGCCGCTCGCCGGTGATCGCGCTGACGTGGGCGGCATTCCGGTCGCTCAGCACCGCGTTGCCGTCGGCATCAACCCCGACGGTGGTGATCTTGCCCTCCGCCAATGGCAGGTTGGTCTCACCCGGCAGGCGGAACGGATCGTTGAGGAACCGATCCTCGTCCACCTGGATGCCGCCGTTGATCGTCACCGGCCCGCGAATGGCGTTGACCCGCTGCTCGATCGCCGGGACCACCAGGGCGTCGGTGCCGTCGATCACCGCGTCGTCAACCGCCCGGACCGTCCCCGTCTGGGGGATGTTCCAGGTTTCGGGGGTGAATACCAGCTGCGGGGTGACGACGGCACTGCCGTCGCTATCGGGCTCGATGGTCACAGCCGCGGTGAGCGCGCCACCGTCCTGCCGCGCGACGGTGAGCACCCGGCCGAGCACATCGATGGTGTAGGTGGCGCCGGCCCCGGTGATGACGGCCTCCCGCAGCCGGTGGGCGACGGTGGCCAGGGTGTCGCCGAACCGGACAGCGCCGGCCGTAAACGGCGCGCCGTCGAGAACCAGCGTCCAGACCTCGCCAACAGTGACGGCGCCGGTCAGCCCAACCTCCACGGTCGGCCGTTCCGCCTCGGCAACGGGCTCGACCGCGGCACCACCACGGGTGTCCGGATCGATCTTCACGTCGGTGAAGAACGCCCCGCCGTCCGTCGTCCTGAGGACGAAGCCGGTACCGCCCGGCAGCATCTCGGCGGTAAAGCCGGTAAGGCCGTCGACGCCGCTCCGCAGGCGTTCCACGACGTCGGACAAGCCTTCGCCAGCCATTACCTCGACGGGCACCGTTGCCGGCGGCACCCGCGCGTCATCGATGCTGGCGTTCACGTTTTCGGCCCGGGTCAGGAGCAGGGTCCAGGTCTCCCCGGCTGCCGGCTGGCCCTGGAATTCGATCCGCGCGCGGGCGGTCGCGGTCTGGACCTGGACGTTGTCGGCCTGACCGAAGCCGCTGTCCGGGTCGAACACCAGGTCGCCATCGAACGTGCGGGTGGGCGCGCCGACCACATCGATGATCACGTCGAAGTCCGGCTGGCCGGTCAGAACCACCTCGTAGCTGTCGGTCAGCGGGCTGCGGGTGATGAAGTCCGCGCCGAATTCGTCGGCCGGATCGAACGACACCTGGAACCGGCTGCCTTCGCCTGGCGGGTCGGCGAGCGGACGGTCGAGCACGTAGGTCTGGGTCTCGGCGTCATAGGCGGCCACCGTGGCCCGTTGCCCCTGGCCGGCACCGTCGATGATAGTGATGGTCTTTCCGGTGAGATCCAGAGTGTTCTCGTTGACCGGATGGCCGGGCAGGGAGATGACCAGGTCATAGCGCTGGTCGTCGAGTACGCCCTGGGGCCGCACCGAGTCGGCGAAGAACGGGTTGTCCTCGAAATCGAGGTAGGTGCCGACCCGGATGAAGTAGGTGCCCGCCTCGGTGAACTCGTACTCGATGAACGGATCGCGCCCGGTCGTACTGCCCTGATCGACAATCCCGCGATCTCCTGACGCCCGGGTCACCCGGTTGGCAGGATCGTTGCGATTGATCCAGTCCTGGACCAGCGGCTCGTCGACTCCCTCCCGATACAGCTCGAGCGCAAGGCTGGCCGTGAAGCCGATCCGCTCGAACACCGGCTCGAAACCAATGTTGAACAGGCTCTGGAACACCAGCCGGTAGCCGACCAGGACCTCGTTGAAGCTCTCCACCAGGCTGCTGCGGTCGATGTCGAAGGTTCCGATCACCGTCGGCGCGAGTTCGACCGTGAGAGTGAACGGATCATCGCCCACCTGTGCGCCCAGCGCCGGGTCCACCTGGTCATCGAAGATCGTCACCGAGGCCGCGTTGGTCGCCCCGACGGCCGCCCGCAGACCGCCACCGGCGAAGACCGGATCGCCGGCGAATGCCGCGTTCAGCGCGTCGGCCACTTCGCGCGCGATCGTCTCCGGGGCGCGGTTGGCCCGGGCCACGTCCGGCACCACCACCGCGATGGTCTGACCGTCCACGGTCACTTCGATCTGGCCGCCATCGGGATAGCCGAGACCGCCGAGACCGATCTCCGCCTCCAGGAAGCGTGGCGCCGGATCGATGATCTCGACGATTGTGTCGAACGGCCGCGCCCGGAACTGGGTCAGCGGCCCGACGTCGACCGGCGCGCCGTCGGCGCTGCTGATCGCCAGATTGCCGCTCCCGTCCACGCGCGCGCCCACCCCGGACAGAGCCACGGCATCGATCGCATCCCGCAGCAGCGTGGCCACATCGGCACGGCTATTGGTGGTGACGGGGACGGTCACATCCAGGCTCCGAGCCTGGCCGCTGCCATTGGTCAGGCTGATCCGCCAGACATCACCGGCGTCCGCAACCGTCGGACCCGCCGGGTCGAGCACGACGGTCTGGGTGAAGGTAAGGGCTGGCGCCCCGGAGATCGCTCCGGGCGCGGCTGCCGGGTCACGGACGATCGACGCCAAAGCCAGGTCGAGGGGCTCGCCGGCCGTTTCGGAGACATACAGCGTCGCCCCGTCAGCAAAAGCCGTAACGCTGAGGCCGGCAGCACCATTGATCGTGGCCGCGAACTCGGCAGCGAGGCCGGCCGGGTCGGCAACGGCTGGCACAACCGCCACCGTGAACCCGGTGATGTCGGACGGCCCGGGGGTCGCCACCTCCAGGGTCCACAGGTCGCCGGCATTCACCGGCCCGTCGAGGACAACAGCGGTGGTGGTCGCCGCGTTGCTTGCGGCGCTGCCGGCCGGCGTGATCGTCGCCGCGACGGTGACGGCGGTGCCGTCGCTCCGGGTGACCAGAAGCGCATTGCCGTCGCTGCCGACGAGCACGGACTGAGAGCCCGCGAACGCCGCCCGCAACGGCGCGATCAGCCCGTCCGGACCGGCCGCTGCCGCCGCCACAGTCACCTGACCCGTCTCGCCGGAGAGCTGCACCGACCAGATATCGCCGGCGGTCACGGCGCCGCGGAGCGCCACGGTGGTCGCCGATTGCGCGGCACCGACGGCGGCCGCGGCCTCGATGCGGAGCGCCAGACCGACGTCGCTGACCGACGCGGTCCGGGTCAGCACCAGCCGCTCGCCGCGGGCTGCGAGCGTAAAGCCGGCGAGAGTGTCGCCGGCGAGGCCGGTGGCGATCCCGGAGAGCGTCTCCGGCGCCATCGCCGTGCCGGCAACCGTGTGGCTGAGGGTGCCGAGGGAACTGCCGTCCATGGGATCGGTCACGACGACCGTCCACGCATCGCCGGCGCGCCGCGGCCCGTCGAGGGTCAGCACCTCCGTGCGGGTCGTCGCCAGCCCTTCCATCAGAGTTGCCACACCGCCACCCGAGACAGCGATGTCCGCCGAGAAGTCGCCGGCACTGAGCCGCGAGATCGCGAGGGTGGCATCGGTCCGGGAGGCCAGGAAAGTATCGGTGAAGCCGGGCTGGGCGATCAGGTCGCCGAGCAGATCGGCGGCCACCGATGCCACCGTCACCCCGTCCCCGGTGACGGTCGCGGCGCCGGCGAAGGTGGCGCCGGCGGCATCCAGGGTCAGGGTCCAGACGTCGCCATCTTCGGGCGTGCCGTCGAGGCGCAACACCCGCGAGGTTGCGACGATGCTGTCGGCGAGGGCCGGGCTGACCTGCAGGCTGACGGTGTCGAGCGCCGCCGGAGCGGTTGCCAGGAGGGTCAGCGATGCGCCATCGGCGACGGCGGCAAAGCCCGCCCCGACATCGACCAGGGCCGCAAGCCGCGCCGCCACCCGGTCGGCCAGGGTCGCCGGGTCGCCGTCCGGGTCCGTCCCGGTGAAGGCCGCCGCCGAGACCGCAAAGGTATCGCCGCCGATCGACAGCACGTACAGATCGCCGTCACTCACTGGTTCATCGATGACGAGGATCCGGGCCGTCGCCGCGGCGGTGGTGACTGAATCCTGCGGATCGATCGTCAACGCCACCTGGAAGTCGCTGCCGTTCAACCGCGTCACGGTCAGCGACGCCGGCCCTTCGCGGACGCCCTGGAAGCCGTCGAGCAGGTTGACGGCCGCGGCGAGATCCCGGGCAACGGCGCTCGGGTCGGTGCCGCTGGCCAAAGCCGTCGCGCCGGGAATCGCCGTCCCGTCCGCTTCGCTGAGGGCCAGGGTCCAGACGTCGCCGGCCTGGAACGACGCGGCCAGCGTGACCGTCCGGCTGACCACCATCGGCCCGGCGCTGATCCCGCCCGACGGGGCGACCGAGACCGCGACGGTGAACGGGCTCGCCGGCCGGCTGAGGCTCAGCACGCCGCCGAGGCTCCCCGCGTTGAAACCGGAGACGCCGTTGATCGAGCCGGCCAGAGCCGCCGCCACGTCCGCCGCCGTATCGCTGGCACCGACCGTGAAGCTGGCCGCAGCTTCGCCGTTGCCGAGATCGACCGTCCACCGTTCGCCAGGGCGGACATCGTCCGGGATCCTGACGTCGGCGGCGGTCCAGGCGATCTCCCCGGCCTGAGCCGGCACCGGCATCCCGGCAACATCGACCTTGCCCGTGGGCGCCGGGCCGTCGATCGACACGGTCAGCGTGAACGCCGTGGCCCGGCTGATCGTCAGAACATCCGCGGCTGTCGAGACCACGGTGTATCCGGCGTTGCCGTCGAGAGCAGCGGCGAGTTCCCGGGCCAGCGAATCCAGCGTGTCGCCCGCGGCAAGGTCGATCACGACGGCGGCGGTCAGCGGATTGCCGCCATTGCGATCGCTCAGTGTCAGCGACCAGCGGTCGCCTTCGCTGAGCGGCCCGCGGAACGTCAGATCGGCGCGGCTGAAGGCGATCGCGGCCGCCCCGTCGGCGGTCAACGGCGTGACGGTCCGGCTGACCGTGGCGGCGTTGCTCACCTCCTGAACCAGGCCGTCGCGGGCGACGCCATCGACCGGTACGCCGCGCAGATTGAAGCCGTTGGGATCGCGGAGGATCAGCTGGACATCGCCGGTGTTCAGCTCAGCCGTCGTCGAGGTTGCGAACCGTTCCGGCAGCAAGGCAAGCAGGCCGCGGGCGACCTCGGCGAGGCCGTCGCCCTCGGCGGCCGTGTAGCTGTAGGTCCGGTAGCGGAGGCCGAGGGTCCAGACGTCGCCCGGCTTTACCTCGCCGTTAAGGGTCAGGATCACCTCGGAGAAGAAATCGGCGCTGTCTTTGCCGCCCGGCGCCGCGTCGACGGAGATCCCCTCGGAGCCGCCGGCCAGCATCTGGTCCGATATCCGGAAGGAGAAGACATCGAAGCTGCCGTCGCCGTCGCCGCGAACCCGGGCGTAGGGGTTCTGGAAGGTTATGTTGCCGAGGCTCTCGTCGTCGGTGAGCAGCGCGAAGTCGGTATTGCCCACTTCCGGATCGAAGAAGGTGAAGAAGTTGGCGGCGCTGTCCACGTCCTGGGCGGAATTGATCGAATTGTTGCCGGTCTCGTCTTCAGCGACCGACCCCGGAGAGAATACGAAGCCGTCGACGGGGTGGTTTTCCAGGGACACCTGCAGCTCATAATCGACCCCGTCCGGGAGGCCGTTGCCGATGATCGGCTGCCACTTACTGACCTCGAGGACGAAAGTCCCGGGGGCATCGAAGATGTAGGTGAGCGAGCCGTCCAGCCAGGTGGTGCTGCCGCCCGCCCCGAACTGGGGATCCGTGGACGCCGGCCCCTGGGCGATCTGCAGGAATGCGGTCTGCCCGTCGACCGTCACCTGCTCGTAGAGGCGGAGGACGCTCGCCCAGAAGATCGCATCGCCGTCCTCGTAGCCGCGGTCGATATCGAAGATGCCGAGAACGCCGGGAACGTCATCCGCCAGCGCGTCCAGCATCTTCTGAGTGATCCGGAACGTGTAGAAGTCGTTGCGGCCGTCACCGGTGCCGCGGATGGTCAGATGCGGCAGGTTATCGCCCGCCCCGGCTTCGGCGCGGGCGATGTCGGCGTCCGCATTGGCGGTCCACCGGGCCTGATCCAGGTCCTGGGCCGTGAAGACCGAATCGTTGTCCTCGCTCTCGCGGATCTCCGCGGTCCCGAAGTCGCCGGCAAAGCGGGCACGGGTCTCCACGGCAACCGCGCCACCGGCATCGACGAAGCCGCCGGCGGTCGGGTCAGCAAGAATTTGCGCGGCAAGCGCTTCCGCGACCTCGTTCAGGGTGTCAAGGGTGCCGGCGGCGGTCACCGTGACGGTCTGCGTCGTCGACGTGCTCTGGCCGGTGGCCTCGTTGGTGCGGGTGATGGTGACCGTGACGCTGTAGGTGGCGTCCGGATCGGCCGCGTTGCGATCGTCGGCGTTGTTGCTGAGCACGAACACCGTTACCGTGCGGAAATCCGCCAGAACCGGGCTGCCGGCGAGCAGGATGCGGTTCGGGGTTTCTGTCCGGATGCTGTAAGTGACCGTCGGGCCGGCAGGCGGCGCGCCAGGCGCGGTGAGCGTCACCACCTTAACGCTGTCGAACGCCCTGGTCACTGCGCCCTGGCCGAGAACCACGTCGGTACTGGGTTCGACGACGGTGGTCGACCCGCCGGTCTCCGTGATCAGGACGCCCGGGGCGTCGTCGTCGGTGAGGGTCACGTCGACCCCGGCCGGACGCGTCTCCGAGGCCAGCGCCGGCGCCACGTACGTCGCGGCGTCCCCGCCGATCGTGACCGACCAGGCGTCACCCGCGGCGATCAGCTCGCCGCCGGTCAGGGTGATCTCCACGGTGCTGTCGGCGAGGGGCGTTCCGGCCAGGATCGCGTCCCCAAAGGCCGTCTCAACGGTCACCGCGCCCAGGTCGAAAGGCGCATCGGCGACGATCGTCACCGTTCGGCCGTCACTCGTCGCCGTCAGGCCGCTGACCGGGTCGGCGTTGACGGCCGCAGCCAGTCCCGCGGCCACGTCGGCGAGCACGAGCGACTGGAAGGCGGAACCGGCGGTGAAGACGAACGCCCGATCCGAATTGGGATCAACAAGGCCGGCTTCGTCCCGCTCGAACTCGTTGTTGAGGGTGACGATCCAGGTGTCGCCCTTGAGAACCATCGTGGCATCGTCGAGAGCCAGCACCACCTCGCCGTAAAACACCGGCTCGCCGCCGTCGCCGCTGAGAGTCGGTGCAAGGATGGTTCCGCCCGCGGTGATGCTGACACTGCCGTCGGCGGCGGTGAGCTCGCGAACGATGTCTGCGAGGAACGGAGCCCCCGGCTCGCTTCTCGCCACCGTCAGGGTGCCGCCCGCGGCAACGGCCGTGTACAGGCCGTCGAGGCTCGACGCGATCCCGTCGGCCAGGCGCCCAGCGATCGCCGCCAGCCGCTCGGCGTCGCCCGGCAGGGCCGCGTCGGCATTTTCGTATGAGGCGCGCACGGCGATCCCGTCCAGCGCCAGATCCCAGGTCGCCCCCGGCACCGGCTCGCCGGCGAGAGTCACGACGATCTCCTCGACGAAAGCGCGCTCCGAGGCGCCTTCGTCAATGCTGAAGGAGCCTTCGGGCGCCTCCAGGGCCACCGTGAACGCCAGGTCCCCGGAGATCGTCAGGGCGTTTCCCGACCGCTGGGCCTGGAAGTCGCCGCGGGTGTCGCTGTTGATGGCGTCGGCCAGCCCCGTCGCCACGTCGCCGACGCGGATGTTGAGGAAATCGTCGATGCCGCTGGTGAGGGCGTGGTTGATCCGCGAAAAGTGGGTGGCTTCCCGGTCGAAGTCGGGGGTCGCCTCGACCGTGATCGTCCGCACATCGTACCAGTTCCCGGTGACAGTGCTGAAGACGATCTCGCCGGGCGGCGCAAGCCCATCCAGAACCCGGGTCTGGCCGTCCGGCGTGATGCCGATGCGAACCTCGCTGCCGGTCGCCGGCGCGCGACTGATCAGGAGGGCATAGGTGTCGAAGTCCGGCTGGGCGCGGTTCCCAACGGCGGCATCGGCGGGGTTCTCGGCGACCAGCGTGCCGCCAGCCGTTTCCACGACCACGACCTCGGCCACGTCGTCATCGACGAGGGTCACGCTCACCCCGGGCAGCGCCAGGCCGTCGTAGGCGCCGCCATCGTCCGGGTTTGCGCCCTCGATCACGGTGTGCTGGATGACGATGTCGCGGGTGCCCTCGGCCAGTTCGTCGGCGAGGGCATACACGGTGATCTGCTGCGGAATGAACCAGTTGGTGCGATCGAAGGCCAGAGTCGCGCCGCTTTCGTTGGGGACGCGTCCGTCCGGATCGGGCCCGGCGACAAAGCCGATTGACCGGCCACCGGCCCGTTGCTCGCTTTCGCGCAGCGGTACGGCCGATGCCTTGATGCGGACGCTGTCCTCCGGCGCGCGGGTCAGCACGATCGTGTAGGTGGCAGCGACCAGCGCCTCCCGGGCGGCGATCACCTCCGGCAAGGTATCCGCGCTCGTCTCGAACACCAGAAGCGGCGTTCCGCCGGTGTCGACCACCGCGCCGGGCTCATCGTTATCACTCACCCGGGCGACCACGTCCCGGACGAAGATCCCGTCGAAGTCCAGATCCTCGCTGGCGACCGTGTTGACAATCAGGCCGCTGTGGCCATCCAGGCTGTTGCTGACCACGGTGATGGCCTCGCCAGCGTTGCCGCCGGTCAGGTTGAAAGTGTCACTGCCGAGACCGCCGACCAGCTCCACGGCGACGGCCGCATCGGTGCTGGCGATGAAGAACCGGTCGTTGCCCTCCAGAGCATCCACGACCACCCGCTCGATCCCGCCGTAGGTCACGAACAGACCGGATCCGAACACACCGCGATCGGTGACGACGAAGTCATCGCCGAACTCGGTCCCGACCACGGTAACGGTGTCGAAGCCGTCGCCGCCTTCCACGTTCACCGGCGCATTGACCGTGAACGAGATGAAGTCCGCCCCCTGACCGCCGTTGATGTTGGTAAACGGTGCGTCCGGGTCGTCCGGATCGACCCGGACGAAGGCGCGCACCCGGAAGGTGTCATCGTCCTCGTCGCCGAACAGGTTCAGCTCGGCGGTGTTGCGATAGACGGTGAAGCTGT
>CAYVUM010000044.1:4167-27007 GCA_964454795.1 uncultured Rhodospirillaceae bacterium | reverse complement strand
CCGAACTCTTCGCGCTCTCAGGCATAGGCGCGCGCCTTGGCCACGAACCAGCGCGCATCGCCGATGCATTCGGCGGCGATCAGGATGCGCTCGGCGTTCATGCCGTCGAGAATATAGCGGAAGCCACGGCCCTCCTCGCCGATCAGCGCCGACCCCGGGATGCGCAGATTGTCGAAGAACACCTCGGTGGTGGCGTGGTTGATCATCGCCCGGATCGGCCGGATCGTCAGGCCCCGGTCGCGGGCCGCGCGCATGTCGATCAGGAACACGCTCATCCCGTCGTGGGGTCTGGCGGCCGCCTCCCGCGGGGTGGTGCGGGCGAGCAGCAGCATCAGATCGGAGTGCTCGGCGCGCGAGGTCCAGACCTTCTGGCCGCTGACGACGTAGGCATCGCCGTCGCGGACCGCCGAGGTGCGGATGCGGCTGGTGTCGGTGCCGCTGGTCGGTTCGGTCACCCCGAACGCCTGGAGCCGGAGCGAGCCGTCGGCGATTCGGGGGAGAATGGCCTGCTTCTGCGACTCGCTGCCGTGGCGAAGCAGCGTTCCCATGGTATACATCTGAGCGTGGCAGGCGGCGCCGTTGCAGCCGGCCTTATGGATTTCCTCAAGGATCGCCGCGGCCGCGCCGAGCCCGAGTCCGCTTCCTCCGTAGGCTTCCGGGATCATCGCGGCGAGGAAGCCCGCCTCGGTCAGTGCCCGGACGAACGCTTCCGGGTAGCGGCGGTTGGCGTCCAGATCCCGCCAGTAGGCGCCGGGGAAGTCCGCGCACAGGGAACGGACAGAACGGCGAATGTCGTCAAAGGTTTCCGTCATCGCGCCGTTCCGCTAATTAAAATCCCAGGGTTGGGCCGGATGCCCCCGGCGGGCGGCGGCGCTGAGCAACGAAGGAACAGGTCGAACCATGGACAAGCGGACCAGCAAAGAGGTCATCGAAGAACTTCTGCCCCTGGAGAATGCGGTGGTCGTCGACGTGGGGTGTGGCGACGGGACGCTGGCCCGCATGATGACGCGGCGTGGCGCCCATGTCACCGGCGTCGAAGTGAGCCCACGCGCTCTCGCCCGCGCCCAGTCAATCCCGCCGGTGGGGGATGAGCACTATATCCAGGGCCTCGCTGAGGACCTGCCCGTCAAGGACCGGTCCGCCGATATCGTGGTGTTTTTCAACAGCCTGCATCACGTCGATCGGCTCGGGCTGCCGTGGGCCATGAAGGAAGCGTCGCGGGTGATCAAATCCGGCGGGCTGCTGTTCGTCTCAGAGCCACTACCCGAAGGGCCATATTTCGAGCTGATGAAGCCGGCCCATGATGAAACCGAGGTGCGCCGCAACGCCCAGGAGGCGCTGCGTCATGGTGCCGAGTTCAACCTGCTGCTCGAGCGGGTGATCAGCCACGTCGATACTGTGCAATTCGCCGACTACCAGGCGTTTCACGATCGCATCACCGCGATCAACCCGGAAACCCGCGACCGCTTCGAGCTTTACGAGGAGGACATCCGGGCGAATTTTGAGCGACTCGGAACGCGGACCGACGAGGGCTGGGCGTTCGATCAGCCGACCCGGGTGGCGCTGTTCCGGCGGGCCTGAGCCACCGCGCGAAGACGGTCTGCAAGGATCGCGCGGACAAAGGCCCGCAGTCCCGGACGCCGGGCCAAGCCGGTCGGCGTCCGGGTGCGGGGCAACAACCGGGGCTCAGAACTCCTGCGGCAGGCAGTCGCGCTCTTCGCCGCGGATGGCGCAGCGCGCCGAAGCGGTGCTGATCGCCTGGGTGGCTTCCGCGGTGCCCGTCCCTTCATCCATCGACAGCTTGTTGGCGAATGGCGCCCGGCTCTGCCAGCTCTGGCAGCCGGCAACGAGGCCGATGGCCGCGATCAAGAAAACGGCACGAAGCATTGTTTCTCTCCTGAGCAAAGTTTCGAGGAAAACCCGACCGGACATGGCCTTATCGAAGGTACAATATTTCCCAATCGACGCAAGCCCGGCGAACTTTCCGGCGGTCAGAGATCAACGCGGCCGCCGTGACTTTGTTCCGGAGGCCACACCCGCCCCGCCCTGAACAGGCAGCGCGGTTCCCGGTCGCCGGCCAGCCAGAGCGGCCCGTCCAGGTCGACCAGGTCGGCAAGAGGCGCGAGGGTAAGCGCCGGCCGGATTGCCAGCGAGGTCGAGACCATGCAGCCCAGCATCACCCCGAGCCCGGTGTCGCGGGCGGCGCGGATCAGCGCCAGAGCACCGGTGAGTCCGCCGGCCTTGTCGAGTTTGACGTTGACCATGGTGTAGCGGCCGCGAAGCCGCGGCAGATCGGCTTCCGTATGACAGGCCTCGTCGGCGCAGACGGCAACCGGGAGGGAAAGCCCGGCGAGGGCGTCGTCTTCGCCGGCCGGCAGCGGCTGCTCGATCACCTCCACGCCGAGGGCGGCGAGGGGAGCGGCGACGGCCCGCAGGGTGGCAGGGCTCCAGCCTTCGTTGGCGTCGATGATCAGCCGGGCGGCGGGTGCGGCGGCGCGGACGGCGGTCGCTTTCTCCACCACCGCCCCGCCATCGAGCTTGAGCTTGAGCAGCGGCCGGTCCGCGAGGGCGAGGGCGGCCCGGGCCATCGCGTCCGCGGAGTCAAGACCAATGGTCTCGGCTGTGGTGACCGGACCGGCCGGCACGGGCACGACAAGCAGGTCGGAAAGGCTCCGGCCGCCGCGCGCCGCGGCCAGCGACCAGAGCGCACAGTCCAGGGCATTGCGGGCGGCACCCGCCGGCATCCGGGTCTGCAAGCCGGCAGGATCAATCCCGCCGGCGATGACGTCGGCCATCGCCCGGAGTTCCGCGGCCACGCCCTCAGGGGTCTCGCCATAACGGGGATAGGGAACCGCTTCCCCGGCGCCGCAGACGTCACCATCGGTGACGACAGCGACGACCACCACCGCTTCCGTCTTGATGCCGCGGGCGATGGCAAACGGCCGGGCCAGCGGCCAGCGCTCGACGCGGACCGTCAGCCGCGACCCGCGGGAGCATGGCGGCGGCCGGATCACGCGACCAGACGGTCGGCGATCGCCGCGACCCCGGTGACCAGGGGGTCCTCGACCGGCAGGCCGAACCGGTCGGCGAGCCGGCCAAGGTAAGCGGAGCGGGCGTCGGCGGCGAGACCGCTGGTGTTGATGGCCAGGGCCACGCAGCGCGCGCCGGGGCAGGTGAGCTGTGCCGCCGCCTCATTTGCCTCCAGGCAGGCGCGGAGGTCAGGCAGGGGTCGGTCCGGCAGACCACGCATGTGCGTGCGGGTCGGCTCGTGACAGAGCACCAGGGCCTCGGCCTGGGCGCCATGGAGCAGGCCGAGGCTCACCCCCGCGAAAGACGGATGGAACAGCGATCCCTGGCCTTCCACAAGGTCCCAGTGATCCGGGGCGTTGGCCGGACTGACCCATTCCGCGGCCCCGGAGATGAAGTCCGCGACCACCGCGTCCACGGCGACCCCGTCACCGGCGATGAAGATCCCGGTCTGGCCGGTCGCCCGGAAATCCGCAGAGATGTTGCGGGCTCGCAACTCCCGCTCCAGCGCCAGGGCGGTGTACATCTTGCCGACGGAGCAGTCGGTCCCGACGGTGAGCAGCCGCCGGCCCGGGCGCGGCGTGCCGCTGCCGACCTCGAAGCTGCGATCGGGATGGCGAACATCGATCAGTCGCCGGCCGTGCCGCTCGGCGGCGGCGGCGAGGCCGGGGATCTCGGCCAGCCGCGCATGGAGACCGCTGGCCACGTCGAGGCCGGCGGCGACAGCGCCGGTCAGGACATCGGTCCAGGCCGCCGGCAGCGTGCCGCCGGCATTGGCAACGCCGATCAGCAGCGTTCGCGCGCCGGCAGCCGCGGCGGCGCTGACGGACAGGTCGGGCAGGCCCAGGTCGGCGCGGCAGCCCTCCAGGCGAAGCTGACCCAGGCACCACTCCGGCCGCCAGGCCAGCACGCCGCTCGCGGTTTTTGCCGCCAGCGGGTCGGCGGCGGACCCCAGAAACAACAGATATGGCGGTTCGCAACGCATCGCTGTCAGGCCCCGAGACCGACACGGACCAAGGTTTCGCATGGTAGCCGATGCGGGGTGGCTGTCATCCCCCCGACCCGCCGGAGCCGGATTAACCCTGAGCGCTGCCGGCGAATCCACCCCGCCTGCAAGGGGGCAAAAGTGTTGACATCGTTCATAAATTTTTAAACTATCGGGCTCTTCCAAGAGTTCGTGGCTAAGAAGGCCCAGCAACCACAATATGTTGCGGTGCGCGCTGTTCGTGGAGACAGGTGCGGCCGCTTGGGCGAGAAGACGGGATGCGATTACGACGGCAAACGGGCGCCTTGTGCGCCATCCTGATCCTGTTCGTGTGCTTAACCGCACTGGTGTCACCACGAAGCAACGCTGAGGTCCGGCTCAAGTCCCTGCCGGCCGATCCGGCGAGCGTGCGCTTGTACGGACACGGCCGGAACGTGCCGATCGGCCCGGATCTCGCGGAAGAGCTTCGCTGCCTCGCCCTCAACATTTACTTCGAGGCGCGCTCCGAACAGCGGATCGGCCAGATCGCTGTGGCGATGGTCACGCTCAACCGCACAACCCACCGGAAGTTTCCCGACACGATCTGCGGGGTGGTTCGCCAGGGCGGAGATCGGAGACGCAACGGCTGCCAGTTCTCCTGGTACTGCGATGGCAAGCGCGACGAGCCCACCAACCAGAAAGCCTGGCGACGGTCTCAGGAACTGGCCCGCCGTGTGGTTTTCTCTCAGGTTGACGATCCCACCGGCGGTGCCCTCTGGTACCATGCCGATTACGTGAAGCCGCGCTGGACCCAGCGGATGCGGCGCACCGTTCGGATCGGCCGGCACTACTATTACACCATTTCCGGGTGACCGTGACGCGCCCCACCGGACGCCGTTAACGCGGCGTTAACCGCGGCCCGCCACCCTTGGTGGATCGCCTCCGACTCCGGCGGTCGGAGTCGGCAAAGGGGCAGAGAGCAGCACCGGTTGCGGATGACTTCATCGCCATCGAACGACGACGAGGCGCCCGATCCGGGTCTCGCGGCCGCGGATGGGGGCAGCGGCGATCGCCGCAGCGGCCGGGACCGCCGTGAGGGCAGCGACCGGCGGTCCGGTCGTGACCGGCGCGGCCAGCCCCGCCCCGCCTGGACACCGCTTCCCGACCCCGATCGGGCGAAAAGCCCGCGCCCCTATTACTTCCGCAGTTTCATCGACCGACGGGAACGCGCTGACCGCCGCAGCGGACTCGACCGGCGCCTCGACGACGCGACCGTGGAACTGAGCCCGGAAGAGCTGAAAGCCCTGCTCGGCTCCGATGGGGATTAAGTCCGCTTGGGGCGGCGGGTTCGGTTCTTCTACTCCGGGCGCGCAGCGACCGCCTGGCTCAGCCGGGCGATCATCGCGGCGACGGCGCGGACCTGCGGTGCATCCCGGGTATCATACGGCTCCCCGGTGAAGCCCCACCAGTCCCAGCAACCCGCGGGATTGGGCCAGGGCAGGTCCACCCCGGCGACCTCCCTGGTGACGGCGGCGGCCTGGGGGTAGAGCATGACGATCCGACCGGCGTCGGCCCAGCGGTTGTAGCCGGCCCCGGTGACGAATGCATCGCCGATCTCGGCGGTGCTCTGCAGACAACCGTGCAGCGCCACGTGCAGCCCGCAGCCGCCGGCTTCGCAATCAGGCGGGATGTAGACCGCGCCGGCCGGTAGCAGCGCCGCCTGGTCAGGGCTGAACGGATCCTGGTCGAACGCCAGGAGCCGTCCCCGGGGCGAGCCGGCGGTGTCCGGGAGCGCCGGATACAGGTGTCGCAGGATCGCGCCGGCGAGGTCGAAATCGCAATCGTTGATGAACGGTGTTTCGAGGGTGGGGCAGGGATTGCCGCCTTCGGTGACGATCATCGCATGCGGAAACGGCCGGTCGGCATCGACGATCAGGTCGCCGGTCGCAATCCACTCCCGGTACAGGTCGGCGACCGTCTCGACAACGGCGGTCGGCACCATCGAATCTTCGGTCCCGGAGAACAGAAATACGCGATCGCCGGACAGGTTCGCGGGGTCGTCGATCAGGCCGGCTTCGACAAAGCCGGCGATCGCCCGACGCGACCGCGCCACATCCGGTGGACCGAGAAAGGGACCGAAGCGGCCGAGGCTGGCACAGACTGAGAGCGCCCGCGCCAGCGTGCGGGGAAAGCCCGAGCCGGCACAGTGAAAGGGCGGGCCGGCGACGAGCCCGGCGCCGCGGACCGTCGCCGAATGGGCGATGTGCAGCTGGTGAGCCATGGCCGCGCCGGACGAGACCCCGGAGACGGTGATCGCTGCCGGATCGACGCCGAGCGCCGGCAGCGGTTCCGCCGCCGAAACCGGACCGGTCAGCAGGATCATCAGAGCGGCAGCGGTCAAGATGGCGTGCATGGCGGTTTCCCTGGCTCTCAGTCTCGGATCGTCCGCGGGTCGAGCGCATCGCGGAGACCGTCGCCGACCACGTTGAAGGCGATCACGGTCACGAAGATCAGCAGCCCCGGCCACACCGCCAGTGCCGGGGCGGTCCACACCAGCTCCTGGGCGCCGGTCAGCAGGTTGCCCCAGGATGGCGTCGGCGGCTGGATTCCGAGACCGAGGAAGCTCAGCACGCTCTCAAGCAGGATAATGTTGCCGGCGGCCAGGGTGGCGGCGACGATGATCGACGAGGCCAGATTGGGCAACAGGTGGACGACCATAATCCGCACCGGGCCCGCGCCCATCGCTTCGGCAGCCACAACGAAGGCCTGTTGGCGCAGTGCCAGGGCCGAACCGCGAACCAGGCGGGCCACGGTGGTCCAGCCGAACAGAGTGACGATCGCGACGATCCGCCAGAGGCTCCAGCTCTCGCTGCTGATCACGGTCCCGGGCAGGCCGATCTTGGTCGGGTCGACGGCGGCCAGCACGATCAGCAGCGGCAGCAGCGGCAGGGCGATGACCGCGTCGGTCAGGCGCATCAGCAGGGCATCCAGGCGCCCGCCGTGGAAGCCGGCGAGAAGGCCGATACCCGTGCCGACGCACGCTGACGCAAGCGCGGCGGCAATCCCGACGGTGAGCGACACCCGGCCGCCATAGAGGAGGCGGAGCAGCACATCCCGGCCGAGTTCGTCGGTGCCGAGCGGGTGGGCGGCAGACGGCGGGGCGAACCGGTTGAACAGGTCGACGCTGCCGGCATCGGTTCCGAGGATCACGGCAATCAGCGGCGCAGCGAGGGCGCCCGCTGCCAGCATCCCCAGAACAACCACGCTGACCACGGCCGGACGGTGGCGGACGAACCGTGAGAGCACCAGACGGGACGGGCTGGTCCCCGGATCGCTGCGGCCCCGCACCGCGGTCAGCGCACTCACCGCCCGGCCCCCCGGAACGTCACCCGGGGATCGATGAGAACATAGGCGATGTCGGCAAGCAGGTTGCCAGCCAGGGTCAGGAGGGTCGCAAACAGCAGCGCGATCAGCGCCAGATTGTAGTCGTTGCCGAGGATCGCGTCATAGATCAGCCGGCCCATGCCGGGCCACGCGAACACCGTCTCGGTGATCAGGGCGCCGGAGAACAAGAGGCCCATGTCGACGGCGATCACGGTGATCACCGGGATCAGCCCGTTGCGGAGGGCATGGCCGGCAACCACCCGCAGCGGGCCGAGCCCCTTTGCCCGGGCGGTCCGCACGTAATCCTGGCGGAGGGTCTCGATCATCGCCGCCCGAACGTAGCGGATGTGGCCGCCGACGCTGGCCAGCGTCAGGCTGAGCACCGGCAGGGCGGCGAACCGCAGGGTCTCGATCACCCCGCCGCTGCCGGTGCCGAGGCCGCCGGCGGGAAGCCAGCCGAGAGTGACCGCGAACAGCAGGATCAGCAGCAGCGCCAGCCAGAATGGCGGCACCGAGATACCGGCGAACACCGCCAGGTTGATGGCATGATCGAGCCGCGAATTGGGGTTGAGGGCGGCGAGGATGCCGAGGGGGATGGCGATGGCGATCGACAGCACGAAACTTGCGCCCATCAGGATCAGGGTGTTGGCCAGCGCCGCCGGGATCACTTCGAGCACCGGCCGGGCGTGCAGCCGGGAGACGCCGAAATCGCCGGTGAGCGCCGCGGCGAGCCAGTCCAGGTAGCGGGCCAGAATCGGCCGGTCCAGGTCGTAGAGAGCGCGCAGCCGCTCGGCATCGGCCGGGGTCATGTGCGGATCGGCGGTGAGCATCAGGTCGAGGGGATCGCCCGGCATCAGGCCGAGCAGGCCATAGACCACGAACGACATGATCAGCAGCACGACGGCCGACTGGAGCAGACGATCGACCAGAAACCGCAGCATCGGACGATCGCCTTACCCGGCTGCCCGGATGGTCGGTCGGGATCGCCGCCGGGGTCGGCGGGTCTGACCGTTCACGGCCCGGCCACGTGCCAGCGCTCGACCCAGTCGGTGGTGGGAAACTGGTGGCCGGTCGGTTCCACGCCCTTCAGCCAGCGGGGCAGAATGTAGGCGTCGGCGCGGAAGAACAGCGGCAGCGCCGGCAGTTCCTCCGCGTAGAGGTGCTGGAGCCGGCGCCACAACTCCCGGCGTTTGTCCCGGTCCAGTTCCAGCTCGATGGCATCGATCAGGGCATCCATCTCCGCATTGACGAAGCCGGTGGCATTTTGTCCGGCCCAGTTGTTTTCGGCGGTGGGAATGCTCTCCGAGTGCAGCGTCGTACGCGGCACCGACTCGGGCGAACTGATCCAGGCGAACATCGCCATCGCCTCGAACCGGCGGCGGGTAACCGTCTCGCCGAAGAATACCCGCGCCGGCTCGTTGCGGATCCGCACGTCGACGCCGACCGCCTTCCACTGCGACTGCAGGACCTGCTGCACCAGCTCCCGCGAGCGGTTGCCGGCGGTGGTCATGAACTCAAGACGCAACGGCTCGCCGTCGGCGTTGATGCGGAACCCGCGCTGCTGCCGTGCCCAGCCGGCTTCGGCGAGGAGGGTTGCCGTCCGCTCCGGGTCGTACCCGTAGACGGGAACGTCACCGGCGGCCATGGGATCGAGGGGATTGACATTGGAATGGGCCACCGGCTGGCGGCCGGCAAACAGCCGCTGATTGATCGCCGCGCGGTCGAGGGCATGAAGCAGGGCGCGCCGGACCCGGCGGTCGGCGAGGATCGGATTGTCGAGATTGAGATCGATATGCTCGTAGCTCAGGCCAGGCTTGTAGAGGACGGCAAAGCGATCGCCGCTGCGCTGCTCGAAGGCGATCGCCTGATCGAGCGACAGCCCCAGTTCCCCGGCAATCATGTCGACGGACCCGGACAGCAGGTTGGCTTCGAGGGCGGCGGTGTTCTCGATGGTGCGGACGACGATGCGATCGAAAGCCGGCGGCTCCCCCCACCACGCCGGGTTGCGCTCCACCGCGATGTGGCTGCCGGCGACCACCTCGGCGATGCGGTAGGGTCCGAACCAGAGACCCGGGTTGAGCGGGTCGGCATTGTAGGTGGTGCGGGTGCGGTAGGCCTCGGGATCGGCCTCGAACACGGCCGCCTCGAGATGCGCGGGCAGCAGCTCGAAGCCGCTGATTGCGTTGTAGGCGAAGGTCAGCTTGTCGATATGCAGTGTAAAGGTCTGGTCGTCATGCACATCAATCTTCCAGATCCGCCGATAGAGCTCGCGGGGACCGACAGCGCTCAGCGGATGGCGCCCGACCCGCCAGGTAAACAGAACGTCACGGGTCGTGATCGGGGTGCCATCGCCCCATACCGCTTCCGGGGGCAGGGAATAGGTGACCGCAACGCCGGTCCGGTTCCCGAACGGCTCGGGCACAGCAAGGCCGTTCTCGATGGTCGGGAGGATCTCGCACAACCGGCAGACCAGCTCCCAGTTCTGATCAAAGGCGGTGATCGTCCGCCGGGTCAGGCCAAGCACGTAGCGCTTGGCCATCATGGCTTCGATGCTCGGATGAAGCGTGTAGGGGAACTGGGTGATGCCGATGGTGAGGACATCGCGGGCGGTGGCCGGCCCGAAGGCGGCCAAGACAAAGAGCAGCGCAAGCAGCGCGCCCCTCACCGCCGCACCCGCCCGTCGCTCAGGTTCGGCAGGAACCCGAACTGACCGCTCAACACGGCACGTTCGAGCAGCATCGCTTCGGCTTCCGTGAGGATACCGTTGCCGTCGGGATCGAAGATGCGGAACCGCTGGTCGGTCTCCGGCTGGAGTTCGGCCGGGCTGAGCCGCCGGTTGCCGTCGCCGTCGAGCCGCCGGAAGGCGTGGGCGGCGGCTCGCGCCGCCGGCCCTCCGGTCGAGGCGGCGTATTCGGCAAAGCTGACCCAGCCGTCGCGGTTGGCATCGCGGCGGTTGAATTCCGAGGCGATGATCGGCCGGCACTCGCGGCCGGTCAGGATCCGGTTGCGGTCCAGATCGAACGCCATGATCGGCATCTCGACCGGCCTGAGGCGCGAGGCCATGCTTCTCGACCCGCCGCGGCTCACAGCACGGAAGCAGTCCTCCTCCTCAAGCTCGATTTCCTCGCCATCGACAGAGTAATCGTGATTCTTGTCCAGGCATTTGAACAGCGCTTCGGCGTCAGCGAAATCCTCGGCGGCACTGATCCGTCCGTCGCCGTTACGGTCCATCGTCTCGAGCCGTTCATCTTCAAAGACATGCGGCACCCGCCAGAAATAACGGGTGAATTCGTCCCGCGTGATGTAGCCATCGCGACTGGCGTCGCGTTTGCGAAACTCCTCGCCGACCTGTTTGCGCAATTCCGAAAACAACAGCCGTCCATCCAGATCGGCATCGTACATCCGGATCAGAGAGGGAAAGCCCCGCTCCTCCCAGCTGTCGTCGGGAACTGCTCCCGGCACGGTGGCATCGCCCGGCTCCCGGTCCGGTCCGGCGGAGGGTGCCGGCGGTTCGGCGCCAACGGCCGGGCGATGGCCGGCGAGCCCGACGGCAAGCACGATCAGGCCGGCCAGAGTCAGAGCGGCCCGGCGACCGGCGGCGTATCCCGGATGACGCCCTCGGGGGCGGGAACCGGGAGCCGTTGCAAAGACGCGGCCTCGCCAGAAGGGCACGATCGCGGTCATCCTTCTCCGCGGTGTTGTCTGCGATCCTCCTCAGCAGCCTGCCGCGAGCCGGTGCAGGCTGGCTGGTGCCGGCGAGCCTAGTGGCGGTGCCGTCGCACGTCCAGCCTTCACGGCCGCTGTTCCGATCGGGCCTCCCGTGCAAGCAACAACCGCGAAAGAAAGGACCGGCCGGCGCGAACGCCGACCGGCCGAGTTTGCGGGGGAGGAAGGATTCAAAGCGGGAGCGAAGAGATGGCGGGCAGATTACCGCCAGCCGCCGCTGCCCGGGCCATTACCGGGGCCGCCACCGCGCGGGCCAGGGCCGCGGCCGCCGCGGCGGCCCACTTCGTCGAGGGTGATTTCGCCGTCATTGTTGCGGTCGAACATGTTGAACCGGTCCTCGCTGCGGCTCTTCAGCTCCGCTTCGCTGACCAGGCCGTCGCTGTCAGCGTCGATCATCGAGAACATCATCTCGATCCGCTGTTCCCGACGGGCACGGGCGCCGGTCTCGAACTCTTCCAGCGTGACCGAGCCATCGCCGTCGGCATCCAGGTTCGCGAACCGGCTGGAATGGGCTTCATCGAACTCGCTGCGGCTGATCGCGCCGTTGTTGTCCAGATCGAACTCGGCGAACAGCATCCCCCGTCCGCCGCCCGGACCCTGGGCGCCGGCCGGTACGGCAGCGATCAGCATCGCGCCCGCGACAATGGTGGAGGTGAACAGGGAAGTGCGGGTCATGGTCAGTCTCCTCATCGGGTTCGGCCGAACCTGAGCAGGGCGGCGATACCGCGGTGATCAGGTCGGGGCTGGATGCCCCTGTGCCGATAAGGAGAAGCTGGACCCGTTCTGTAACGCCGGCATGTCGGCGCCGGCGGAAAACTGTAACGGTTTGTTGCAGGGGCGTGCCTCGCAACGCTTCGTTACCGAAAAGGTCCCGGACCCCGCGGCGTGTGGCCTATACTGGTCGCCGATGGACGCCGCTGCACATCTGTTGATCGTTGATGATGATCGCGAAATCCGCGACCTGCTGCGCCGCTATCTGCTCAAACAGGGATACCGGGTTTCCACGGCCGCCGATGGCCGGGACATGCGCCAAGTGCTGGCCGAGCGGCGGATCGATCTGATCGTTCTCGATCTGATGCTGCCCGGTGAGGACGGCTTGACGCTGTGCCGGAGCCTGCGCACCGAAATCGACGTGCCGGTGATCATGCTCACCGCCCGCGGCGAAGAGGTGGATCGCATCATCGGCCTGGAAATGGGCGCTGACGATTATCTAGCCAAGCCGTTCAGTGCCCGTGAACTGCTGGCCCGCATCAACGCGGTGCTGCGCCGGGCCGGCGGCCGCGGCGGTGGACTGGCGACCGCCTCCACGGACGGTGGGGCAGGCCGGGTGCGGTTCGCCGGCTGGCGCCTCGATCTGGACAGCCGGACGCTGGTTGCGCCCGACGGCGTCCTTGTCGATCTGAGCGCGGGCGAATACGGCCTGCTTGCGGCGTTCGTGAGCCACCCCCAGCGGGTGCTGTCCCGCGACCAGCTTCTCGATCTCGCCCGCGGCCGCGACGCCCAACCGTTCGACCGGTCAATCGACGTGCAGGTCAGCCGGCTTCGCCGCAAGCTCGAGGACGATCCGAGGACTCCCAGGCTGATCAAGACGGTGCGGGGCGGCGGTTACATGTTCACCGCCGCCGTGGAGGCCGAGGTTACGGGCCGCCAGGGTTCGGCGCCGATCGCCCCCTGACCGGTCAGGTGCAACCGTGAGCCGGCAACACCGATGAGACTATGGCCGTCCACTCTGGTCGGGCGGACCGTCGCCGTGGTGCTCGCCGGGGTGGTGATCTCCAACCTGATCGGTCTGGCCGTCTCTACCGGGGAACGGCTGGATGTGATCACCGGACAGCGCGCCCGCCTGACCGCGGAGCGGATCGCCGGCGCGGCCGGTTTACTCCAGGAGACGCCGCCGGGAGAACGGCGATGGATGGCCCGCCGCCTCTCCGGGTCCGGGGTGCGGATGTTCTGGTCGGATCGCTCCTTCGCCGAAGGCGATGCCGAGGACTGGCGGGCGCGGCGGTTCCGGGATGCTCTGGAAGCGGCGCTGACCGGGGCCGGCCTGCCCGTCGGTCCGGACCCGCAAACCGGTGAGCCGCGACTGCGTCTCGCCTACCGCACGCTCGGCGGCGATGGCGGCCGGGGTGCCGGTGACGGCCCCGAGCCTGGACAAGGGTTTCAGGCGCCGGAGCCGACCGCGCGGCCACCCCGCCGTCCGGAGCGCGGTGCGGCTCTGGACGACGGTCTGCGCGAGCGCGGCCTGACCCTGGAACTGCTCACCGGCGGCTACCGGCTCGATGACGGCAGCTGGCTGCACTTCGGCATTCCCGTGGCCGTGGAGAGCGCATTCTGGCAGAAGCGCTATGCGGCCGTCGGCCTGATCTCCACGCTGATCACGCTGGCGGTGACCGTCTGGGCCGTGCGCCGGGCGGCGCGGCCGCTGACCACGCTGGCGGCCGCTGCCGACCGGCTCGGCCTGGACATGGACGCGCCGCCGGTGGCCGAGGGCGGCCCCCGCGAGGTTGCGGCCGCGTCCCGGGCTTTCAACACCATGCAGGCGCGCCTGCAGCGTTTCGTCCGCGACCGCACGCTGATGCTCGCGGCGATCTCCCATGACCTGCGCACACCGATCACCCGGCTGCGGCTGCGCGCCGAGTTCGTCGAGGACGAGGACCAGCGCGCCCGCATGCTCGCCGATCTGGACGACATGGAAGCGATGATCGCCGCGACCCTGGCGTTCGCCCGCGATGATCCGACCCGCGAGCCGCCCCGGCCCTTCGATCTCGCGGCCCTTCTCCAGGCGGTCTGCGACGATGCCGCCGATGCCGGCGAAGACGTCAGCTATAGCGGACCTGACCGGATCGCCGCGCAGGGCCGGCCGGCGGCACTCAAACGGGCGTTCATCAACCTTGTGGACAATGCCGTAAAATACGGCGACCGCGCGCGGGTGGCCGCCGCCTTGGCCGATGAGACGATCACCGTCACTGTCGACGATGCGGGACCGGGGATCGCCGGGGAGGACCTGGAACGGGTGTTCGACCCGTTCGTCCGCGCTGAGCAGAGCCGCTCGCGCGATAGCGGCGGCGTCGGCCTCGGCCTTGCTGTGGTCCGCGCCGCAGTGCGTGCCCATGGCGGCGAGGTTTCCCTGGCCAACCGCGCCGCCGGCGGCCTGCGGGCGACCGTCAGTCTGCCGCGCCGCTGTTAGGGGGCAATGCTCGTGACGCCGCCCCACGAATTCGCCGCGCCGCCGGGTGCGGTCAGCGCCGGCGCGTCGGCCTCGGCGATTGTTTTCACTCCGAGGTCTGCGCCATAGTGGCGGCCGTCGCGCGGCCCGGGACGATCCGACCCGGCGGTGGCGCGGTCTGCCCGGTGGAGGAACAATGCCGTGTTCGGCTGGATGGCACAGCGGTTGCTGGGGGGAGACACCACCGCCAACCGCGACCGCATCGAAGGCTACAAGCAGCTATTGCGGCGTTTCGGGTATGAGCCTTGGCACTGGGTCCGGTACACCATGTACCATGAGTGTTTCCGGCTGATCGAAGGCCTCGGGCCCGAGACACTCGACGCCTGCGAGATTTCCGCGGGGAACGAATGGCGGAAACTGCCGTTCAGATCGTATAGCGAACTGAATTTTCCCGAGTTCGATCTCTGCAGCCAGGTGTTGGACCGGCAGTTCGACCTCATCATCGCCGACAACGTTTTCGAGCACCTGCCATACCCCTATCGCGCCGCCCGAAACGTGCTGGAAATGCTGAAGCCCGGCGCGGCGTTTCTGAACATCACGCCGTTCATGATCCGCGTCCATGAGGTTCCCATCGACTGTTCGCGGTGGACCGTGGACGGCATGGCCTACTTCCTCGAAGACTGCGGCTTCGAGAGGCAGAGCATGATCACCGGCTCGTGGGGCAACCGCGCGTGCGTGAAGGGCAATCTCAGCCGCTGGCAACGGGTGGGCTTCTACAGCCCGATGAAGAACGAACCTCAGTATCCCGTTCAGGTCTGGGCGCTGGCCCGCAAGCCCTCCGCCGCCTGACGCTCAGGCGCCCGCCGGCGCATCGGCCGAGGGGGCCGCGGGGATTACGGCGATCAGTTCGGGCGGGATGTCGGCGCCGGACCAGTCGCGAGGCCGGCTGGCGTTGCGGACACCCAACCACAACAGGGGATTGGCCAGACAGAGCCGGCGAGCGCGGGCGGGATAGGCACGAACCCACCCCATGATCAGTTCGGCGTTGGTTTGCGGCAGGGATTCGGGCGAGTGCCGGTTGACCGCCAGGTGCTCCTGGACTGCAAGGTTCTCCAGCTTGCCCTGGGCCTGGCGCTTGATCCGCTGCCATTGCGCACGGAGATCGCGAAGCCGCCAAGGCGACAGCGGCGTGACCGCCCAGCTTGCGTCCGGGCAGACCAGAACCCGCGTGGGCTCCCAGGTATTGTTCGCCGGGTCGAGGGCGAACGCGAGCACGGCCCCCAGCACGGAATCGACCCGGTAGAGACCCAGGGGCAACCGAAAGCCGCAGCGACGGAGGTCGGCGATCGTGGTACCGCGGATCGCCCCGAGATTGCCGTGAAAGCCGCCGCGCCGCAGCATCTGCTCGCGAAGTCGCCGAGCAGAGCGGCCGCAGGTGGGCACCCCGGTTGCGCCGAGTGGTTGCGGGTCCGCGGCGAGATGGTCGGCGAGGAGAACAAAGGCGTCCGGGTTGACCCGAACATTGCCGTCAACGAAGAAGGCCAGGTCGGCCGCTGGAAAAATCGCGTGAATGAATTCGTTCAGGGCATGGGCCTTATCCGCCAAGGCGAGGTGCCAGACGCGCAATTCGCCCGCGAGGGAACGGGTCAGTCCTTCGGTCCTCGCCCGTTCCGCAAGGGTGCGGGCGAGGTCCGGATTGCCGTTGATGATCACCTCGATGCTCGTCGGGTGGGACGCCGCTGCACGGACCGCCGCCCTCACCGTGGCCGCGAGCGTTGCCGGATCCTCCCGGGCCGAGAAGATCCCGACCGACCAGGAACCTGTCATCATCGCACTTCCGCCTTGCCGGCCCGGATTATCGCCGCCCGGCTCTCAGGATCGCCCATGAGGCCCGCCCGGACAACCCTGGTGGACGGTCTCAGACCGCGAAGTCGCCGCGGCAGTACAGAGCCTGCAACTCGAGGCCTTCCGCCGCCATCGCCTCGGCGGCCCCTTCCTTCCGGTCGATGACGGTGATCACCCGGTCGACGAAGCCGCCGGCCTCGCGCACCGCCCGGGCCGCAGTGAGGGTTGAGCCTCCGGTCGTGGTCACATCTTCGAGCAGCACCGTCCGGGCCCCGGCGGTGAACCGGCCTTCGATCCGGCTCTGGGTCCCGTGGGGCTTGATGTCCTTGCGAACGAAGAATCCGGGCAGCGGCCGCTCCGGCCAGCTCAGCGCGCAGACGGCGGCGACGATCGGCACCGCGCCCATTGCCATGCCGCCGATCTGCGCCGGCGGATCGGTGGCGAGCCGGGCGAGGATCGCCCGGGCAATGAGAGCGATGGCCTCCGGATCAAACATGGCGCCTTTGACATTGAAGTAGAGGGAGCTGGTCTTCCCCGAAGCGAGCGGGATGTTCTCACCGCGGATCAGGGCCTGCTCGTGCAGGAGATGGAGCAGACGGTCGGCGCCGGCCATGACAGGACTCCGGTGTGGTAGCGGTGCGGGCGCTTACGCTAGCCGGCTGATCCGGTTCCGTCCACGCCGCCCCCCTTAACCCTTGAGCCCCAGGGGAGGCTGGCCGAATCGGATCTTGGCCGGGTCGGGCAGATGGTATAGTGCACCGGCATGATCCGGATGTCCGCAGTCTTCGGAACCTGCCGGTCGTGCCGGGCGGATGTCCGTCGTCAATCCTTGGGAACAGGCTGATCCGATGCTGCTGATAAACCTGCTGCTCGCCGGTCTGCTGTCGCTCGCTGCTGTGGCGGCGGTTGTGAGTGCGCCTGCCTCCGTCCGCGCCGCGCCGATGACCTTCATCGAACTGGAAGACCAGCCGCGACCGATGCGGGCGGATGTGGCTGCTTATCGTCGGGGTCTGCGCGCTCTCGACAGTGGTGACCTGGAAGCCGCCGAGCGGGCGTTCCGGGAAAGCTTCAGGCTGAACGACCAGGTCGCGGCACCGCTGCTCGGGCTTGTCGAGGTGGCCATGCGCCGTAACGAACTCGACACGGCGGAGCGGCATCTCGAACTGGCCGAGAAAACCGCGCCGGACCAGCCCGATGTTCATTTTACCCGAGCCCGGCTGCTGATCAACCGGTCCCGCCATGAGGAGGCGCGGCAGGCCCTGGAGCGGGCGATCGCTCTGGCCCCCGGCCGGCCGGACCTGCATGTGGAGCTCGGCATGCTTCTGACCCGCAGCCTCGGTCGCCATGCCGAAGCGGTGGCGGCCCTGGACAAGGCGATCGCGCTGGACAATGACAACGACCGGGCGCACCTCGGACGCGGCACCGCCCTGCTCGCGCTGGGGGAACTCTCGCGGGCGCGAACGGCGTTCGAGACCGCGGGCCGCCTTGCGCCCCGGGATCCGGTGGTCTGGGACATGCTGGCGGAGGTCGCGAGGGCCGAGAACGACCCTGAGGCTGCGCTCGCCTATTACCAACGCTCGATCGCCGCCGATCCTGACCGGGCGGCTCCCCATGTCGGCCGCGGCAGCGTGCTTGCCGGCCTCGGCGATTTTGACGCGGCGGTTGCGGCCTTCGAAGCCGCCGCGGCCGCCGAGCCGGCCCGCAGCGGCGCGGTGCTGACCCGTCTCGGCATGGTCCATGAAGCCAGCGGCGATATCGACGCGGCGATCGCGGGCTATGAGCGGGCGATCGCCGCCGATGACCGCCAGGTCGCTGCCTACAACAATCTCGCCGCGATCATGGCCGATCGCCGCGAACGTCTTGGCGAGGCGCTGACCTGGGCGCGGCGGGCGGTGGAACTGCGCCCGGAGATTCCGCACTTCGAAGACACGCTCGGCTGGGTGCTTTATGCCAACGGCGACATCGAAACCGCGCTGGTCCACATCGAGGTCGCGGCTCAGAAATTGCCGGACCACCCCCAGGTTCAGTATCACCTCGGCGTGCTGCGCGCCGCCAGCGGCGATCGCGACGGCGCCCGCGCCGCGCTCGAGACTGCATTGCGGCTGAGCGACGCGTTTCCCGGGGCCGACGACGCCCGTGAACGCCTTGCGGCGTTGCGCTGAAGGGGGCGCCGGACCCCGGTCGGCGTCGCCGCCGTGCGATTCCTGTCCCGCAGCTTGCCGGCGTCGCTGCGCCTGACGCTCGCGCGGCGGCGGATGATCGGCGCCCCGGTTGGCCCGCTTCACCCCCCGCCCGCTTGCCCGCCGGCCGGAGAACGCGGAAGCCGGCAAGCCGGCGAGGAACCCGCGGGCGCCGATCCGCCCGGATTTTCGGGCCGGTGTGGTCTCGGAGCGGAATTCCATATCGCCGGTGCCGGCGATCGCTGGGCCTTCTGAAACCCTGAGAGCGTTGCCGGCAGGCCATCGCCGGACGCGCAGAAAAAGCGCTCTTGGCTGTCTGCAAGAAAAAGAAGCCGGCGCGGGGCCGGCTTCAAGGTGGGTGTCGTTGAGGAAAGGAAGGGTGATACCCTACGCCCGCAATACTCGCCGGACGCCGGCCATTCGTAAGTGACGCCGGTCACATTTTGCAGATTTCCGTTTGAAACAGACTCTCCACACGATGCGCGACATTCGCCGGCGCCGCCCGCCGGGCAGGCGAGCAGGCGGGGGAAACCCGACCCGCCGGACGATCAGGCGATGACCAGCTCGTAGATTGCCGCCAGCGCGCCGGGCTCGACGGAGGGTGCCGGCTCGAACGGCGCGGCGACCCGCGCGGCGGCAGGCCCCAGCCGCTGGTATAGAAAATCTCCGGCGTTGCCCGGCTCGCCGGCCACGTAGAGCTGGGTGGTCAGCTCCCGGCCGTCGGCGGCGGCGATGGTCATGTGGATGTGAGGCGTCCGCCCCGGGTAGGCGACCGGCCGGATCGTCCGGAACCGGAATCTCCCATCGGCATCGGATGCGGTCCGGCCATAACCCTGAAAACCCGGATCGCCGCCGCGCCCGCCGCGGTCCCGGGGATGGCGGTAGTGACCGTCGGCGTCACACTGCCAAATCTCGACGCGGGCGCCACCGAGCGGCCGGCCATCGGGGTCGAGAAGCCGGCCGAACAGGTGCGCCACCGTTCCCCGTGCCGGCACCGGCTGGCCGGCGACCCGGACCAGATCGGCGTCGGAGTCGGGAGGTTTGGTCGCCGGATAGAACGGTCCGCGGGACTGCCGCGGGGTCGGGGGCAGTGCCGCGCGGAGCGGCGCCGGAACGATTCCGGCCATGGCAACTCCGGCAGCGATCCGGGCCGCACCGATCAACAGCTGGCGGCGATGACGGGGGCGGGCGGCTTTCATGGCCCTGGCCACGCCCGGTTCTGATGCGTAATGATCATTGCGGCCCCGACGCATGTTACCCCGCGAGATGTCGGAACCGGACCCGCGCTCGTCCAGAAAAAAGAACGGACTTGTCCTCCAGCTGCCGGACCGGTTGCGCGGGCGAGGTGGTTAGAGCAGATCCCGATCTGATTGAATCGCTTTGCGATCCAATCTGATCGGGTGAAGCTGCTCTGATTCAACAGGGTAGAGCGGATTCACGCCTCCCAATAGCATCGCGGAGCGATCCTATTGGGAGGCGACCCGCTCTAGCGTGCCGGGCGGCTGGTGGTGCGCACCGCAGCGCGGCGCCGGGCCGATTCAACCCTGGCTTTGTTCTTGATCGCCAGCTTCTCGGCTTCCGTTGCACCCTGGCTGGCAGCGAGAGCCGCGGATTCAGCGAAGGCCGCGATCGCATCGGCCAGGGCCCCCTCCCCGCCGCCATGGCGGCCGAGCAGGAACAGGGCCGCACCGAGGGTGTTGTGGATCGCCGCCCGGGCCAGCGGGGCTTCCCCGTCCGCCGCCGCGGTCAGGGCGTCCCGGCACGCGGCGACCGCCGTCTCCAGGAGCTCGCGGCTCCGCCGTTGCTCGCCCAGGACCTGAGCGGCCCGGCCGAGATTGTGCTTGGCCCGCCGCCAGGCAAGCGGGGTGACGCTGCGATCGAACACGGTCAGGGCGGCGCGATGAGCGGCGACGGCCTCGTCGAGCAGACCGGGCTCCTCGCTGCGCGGCTCCAGCCGGTACAGGGCCTCGCCAAGGCGGTCCTGGGTCGCGGCCCAGGCCTGGGACATGGCAATGCGGTCGAGGCTCCCGGCTGCCGTCCGCAGGGCCTCTACCGCTTCGCCCAGCACCCGGGCATCGTAGTCAGCCTCCGGGCGGAGCAGCGCCGCACCGCCCAGGTTGCGATGGATCGCGGTGATCAGCCCGGCGGCCTCGGTTTCATGGAGAGAGCGCAGCGCGGTGCGGTAGGCCTGGATCGCCGTAACCGCCAGCGGCCGGTAGGGCGGATGCTGGGCGAGCAGGGCGGCGGCGTCACCGAGGCCGGCGTGGAGGCTGCCGCGTTCGAAGGAGGTCAAGGTTGGCGGCAGGCTGGCAACCACCCGGGCGGCGGCGCGGAAGCCGGTGGCGAGGCGGTAGAAGCGGCCCCGGGCCTGGCCGGCGGTGGCCGGCACGGCGGCGGCCAGGGCGACGGTGTGGACCAGATCGGCGAACGCCGGCGGGAAGCCGATTGGCAGACCGAGCACGTTCAGCAAACCGGATCCGCCAACCTGCTCATCGAGCGGGGCCGTAGCGGGGACGAAGCGGAGGTGAATCGTTGTGCCGGGCGACGGCACCTCACCCCAGACGAACAGATCGCCCCCCGATTGGGCGAGCCAGCGGCGGGCGGCCGCGGCAATGGTCATCAGCGCCGGAGGGTCGAGGGGACCCGGAGCGCGGGCGATCCCCCGGGCCAGCGGTCGGAGGCGAAAGCCCCAGCGCTGGTTAAGGGCGCGGACCACCAGATCGGTGTCGTTCTTCTGAGCCTCGGCGCCTGAGAGGGGTGCGACGTGCGCTTCCAGCCGTTCAAGCCGGCCGTGGCGGAGATAGGCGGCAAGCCGTGAGAAGGCATCCCGACCGGTCGCGATTCGGGCCGCGAGGGGAACCGGGGCCGAGGCCGATGGCTCCAGAGTGCGGACCGGCAGCGACGGTGGCGCGGCCGTGCTGCTGCCGGTCCCTGGGGGGGACGGGACAGCCGGCTCAGGTTCGGGCAGGGCGGTTTGCGCCATCGGTCGGCTCCTCGGACGGCCGCGGCACGACGCGGGACGCACCATTCAAGCGGAGAGTGATTGACGCTTCGCAAACACAGAGCAGAAACCAGCGGCCGGGAGACCGCCGTGGCCGTCGCCTTCGCTTGGCAAGCCTGTTATTGTGATCGGTGGGGAAAGCTGGTGGGACACACTGCCGGCGCAATCTCATGATGCGGTGCTTCATCACAGGAGGGTGACGGTCGGCTTGACCGGCCGCAGAATGACGAAGGCTGTCCGGGAGGAAACTGGCACCCCGGGAGCTGAATACCGGCAGCGCATCGGCCGGCTCAGCGCTTCTGCCGGGCCAAGCCGTGGCGATCTCTCGGATCGGACGGCGCATTGCAACAAGTGGAGAACTGGAAAATGAAACCTCGCCATTTCGTTCTGACGACCGCACTCTGCTGCGCCCTTGCCGGGCTCGCAGCCTGTGACGACAGCTCCGAGACGGCGGAAAAGCCTGCCGAGACGTCGTCCACCGAGGCACCGGCGCAGGAACAGCCGACAGCGGAGGCACCGGCTCAGGAGCAGGAGCAGGCCGCGGCCGGGACTGAGCCGACCGAACCGGCGGCCGGTGAGCAGCCGTCGGCGGAGACGGAAACGACGGCGATGTCCGAGCCGGTGAAGGAAGAGGAGGAGATGCTCTCCGCCTCTGCTCGCGTTGGTCAGGGCGAATTTGACGCCACCGGCCAGATCCCCTGCGCCATGGAGGCCGGGGCGGCGATGACCCAGTGCGATTTCGGGGTTGCCCGCGAGGCCGGTGGTACGGCGGCGGTGGCTGTGACCAGACCGCACGGCGGCAAACGCGTGCTGTTTTTCGAGAACGGCAGCTTCGCAAGCGCCGACATCAGTGGGGCCGACGGCGATATCGAGGCCAGCGCCCAACAACAGGGTGACCAGCACATCATCCAGGTCGGTGACGAACGGTATGAAATTCCGGACGCGGTGATCTCGGGCGGATGAGCCTTGGCGCTGCATCGGGTGGACCGCACGGGCAGTCGGCCCGTCGCAGCGCGCGGTAACGATCAGGACGCGACCGTGAGGCGAGAGCGCGGCCCAAAAGGGGAGGTCGAGAGCCATGCTGCGTGTTTACTTTGCTGACCTCAGCGATGGCCGGCTGAACCGGCTGGGCTATCTCGCCTACTGGCTCGGCCTTGTCTTGTTCGTCATTGTCATCAGCGTGGCCGCCGGTCTCGCCATCGGACTTTACGAACAGACCACCGGGGGCGGGTTTCCCCCGACCCAGGACGAGCTGGTGGCGCAGGTCGGCCAGCCGGCGATGATCCTGTTCGCCCTGGTCGGGGTCGTTCTGGTGTTCGTCAGCCTCAACCTTCAGGCCAAGCGTCTCCGCGACATGGGCCTGCCCGGCTGGCCGGTGGCCGCGATCCTGGTGGGCATCAACCTTGCCGTTTCGGCGACGCTTTCCGAAGGGGCGGGAGCGGTGCTGAGCGGCATTGTTTTTCTGGCGCTGGTTTTGATTCCGAGCAACACTTTCGCCCGCTCGTCCACCATGGCCGGCTGAAGCGCCGCGGTGACAACGGTACAGG
>CAYVUM010000044.1:0-4067 GCA_964454795.1 uncultured Rhodospirillaceae bacterium | reverse complement strand
ATGGATCTTATGTCACTTCTGCTGTTTCTGCTGATCGGGCTGGCGGCCGGCTGGCTCGCCGGCAGGATCATGACCGGCGGTGGCTTCGGACTGATCGGCAATCTGGTCGTCGGGGTCATCGGCGCAGTGCTCGGCGGGCTGCTGTTCCGCGTGCTCGGCTTCGAAACGACCAACATCATCGGCTCCCTGATCACCGCTACCGTTGGTGCGATCGTTTTGCTGGTGATCGTCGGACTGATCAGGAGGGGCCGCGCCTGAGGGGTAACGGCCCCCCGGCGACGCCAGCAAGACCGGAGAAAAACCGATGAAAGCTCTTTGGTATAGTCTTGTGTTCCTCATTGGTGGCGGACTCGGGTTCGTGCTGGGTGGCAGTGTCGGCGGTGGCATGGGGATGGTGGCCGGCGGCACCATCGGCACCGAATTCGGCGTCTGTTCGGCCGTACGGGTCGCCGAGCAGCAGGGCATACTCTCCTCCGAGCCGTCGCAGCAACTGCTCGAGGCGACGGCGGCGCACCTGCGTACCGAGTTCAAGGAAGTGGTCGAGCGGGCCAACCTCTCCGAGAAACTGCCCTTGAATGCCGCTACTTGCGAAAAGCTGATGACCGAGGTCAAGGCCAGGACCTGATCGTACCGGCGGCAGTTCACGGCCGCAATCCGACCTGTTCCTCCAGCTCCTCCGGGCTCTCAGCGTCGATCACCGCCCGGGCGGTATCGGGATCAAAGCCGGCGCGGGACAGCGCCGCCAGATCGCGGGTCCGGCGGGCGCGGCGGTCGGCCGGGACACGGAACGGTCCCAGCCGGCGGCGGCGGGCGAGATGGACGGCCGCGGCCAGGTCCAGCGGGACGGCGGAGTCCTGGCGGGCCGCGGAAAGGGCCGCAAGGGCTGCATCGATCGCGTCTTCGCTCACACCGTCGGCACGCAGCCGGTGGCGGATCGCCTGAGCGGCAAGCCCGCGCCGATGGAGGGCATCCGCGCGGCCTTCCGCAAAGCGGCGGTCATCCAAAAGACCGGAACGGACGAACCGGGCGATGAGCGCCTCGACCAAGGCCCGGCCGGCCTCCGGCTCCTCCCCGCGCGCCGCGGCGGACCGCTCCACCTGGCGGAGCAGCACTTGGCGGAGCCGCTCCGTCGAGGCGGCGAAACGGGTGAGATAGGCGCCAGCGGCGTGCTCCAGCGCCTCCGGAGTGGTCGGCGGCGGCAGCCGGCCGCGGCGGCGGGTGTTGCCCTCGCCCTCGCCGGCCATTATGGGAACAGCCGGCCCCCGCCCGGCAATCGGACAATCTCCATGGATGCACCCACCCCGTTCGGCACCGACATCGACGCCCGCTGGAACTGGCGGGGGCTATGGACGCTGTACCAGCGGGAGGTGCGGCGCTTCCTCAAGGTCTATACCCAGACGATCGTCGCCCCGGTGGTAACGACGCTGTTGTTCATGGCGATCTTCGCGCTCGCCCTCGGCCGGGCTGTCGAGTCGGTCAAGGGCCTGCCGTTCCTGGAGTACATCGCGCCCGGCCTGATCATGATGGCGATCGCCCAGAACGCCTTTGCCAACACCTCCTCGTCGATCGTCATCGCCAAGGTCCAGGGCAATATTGTCGACACCCTGATGCCGCCGCTCGACGCCCATGAACTGACCCTTGGCATTGCGCTTGGCGGTGTGACCCGCGGGCTGGTCGTCGGGCTGGTCGTCGCCGTTTCCTGCGCGCCGTTTGTGGCCCTGCATCTGTCCCATTTCGGCTTCATCGTCTACCACGGGGTCATGGCATCGCTGATGCTTTCGCTCCTCGGGGTCGCCGGCGGCATCTGGTCGGAGAAGTTCGACCACATCGCCGCGGTCACCAATTTCCTGGTCACCCCGCTGTCATTCCTGTCGGGCACCTTCTACTCCATCGACCGGCTGCCGGAGACGTTTCAGTCCATTACCCTGTTCAATCCCTTTTTCTACATGATCGACGGCTTCCGCTACGGCTTCATCGGCGTGTCCGACGTCCCGCCATGGCAGGGGGTGATCGTCATGGCGGCGGTGAACACGGCGCTGTGGCTGCTCTGCTACCGGATGTTCGCCACCGGCTACAAGCTGAAGGCGTGATGGACGCACGCGGGGAGATGGACCGCCTGCTCGCCGAGGTTCGGGCCTGCCGGGTGTGTGAAGCGGAGTTGCCGCTCGGGCCGCGGCCGGTGCTGCGGGCTGGCGCAGCGGCGCGGCTGCTGATCATCGGCCAGGCCCCGGGCACGAGGGTGCATGCGACAGGGATCCCCTGGAACGATCCCTCGGGGGACCGGCTCCGCGACTGGCTCGCCCTCGACCGTGCGGCGTTCTACGACGAGCGGAGGGTCGCAATCATCCCGACCGGCTTCTGCTATCCGGGGCGGCTGCCGCGGGGAGGCGACAAACCACCCCGGCCTGAGTGTGCGCCGCTCTGGCATCCGCCGTTGCTGGCCGCCTTGCCAGCGGTGCGGCTGACCCTGCTCGTCGGCGCCTACGCCCAGGCGCGCTATCTTGCCGGCCGCCAGGGCCGGACCCTGACGGAGACGGTCGCGCGCTGGCGGGACTACGGTCCCGGGCTGATCCCGCTGCCCCACCCGAGCTGGCGGACCACGGCCTGGCAGAAGCGCAATCCCTGGTTCGAGACCGGGTTGTTGCCCGCGTTGCGAGCCCGGGTAGGGGCGCTGCTCGCCGAGGATACGTAGCCGGCCGCCCCGGCAGAGCGGTCCCAAGGCCGCTCCGTTGATCGCATGCGTCGGCGCCAACTCCGCTTTGCCGTGCGGATGGACCCGGCCGGCCGGCCGCCGCGGCAACCACCACTTGCCTGAGATATTTGCACCGCCGCAGCGCGCTGTGGGATACTGCCGCCGTCTGGAACGGGTGGGCCCTGCCGGGCCGGCCCACGTGATCAACCTCGCGATGGTTGAGAAGGAAGCGTCCTGGCCCTCCGCCTTGCCCGTGGTGCGGTTCCGTCCGCGTTGGTGAGCCGGCCTGCCGCCGGGACTTCAGGCGCCCCCGGCGCCGCTCACCAACCACCTTCGGAGGAGGGAAAATCGTGCAAACTCAAGGGAGGGACCAGAGGGTCCTGGGGCTGAAGGGCCACATCAACGCGCCGGTATTCTATGCTTCGGCGCTGCTGATCCTGGCGTTCGTGGCGTATGGCGCGATGGCGCCGGAGTCCGCCGGATCGGTGTTCTCCGCCGTGCAGAACTGGGTTATCGACACCTTCGGCTGGTTCTACATGCTGTCGGTTGCGGTGTTCGTGCTGTTCACCATCGCCCTGGCGCTGTCCAGCTACGGCCGGATCAAGCTCGGCCTCGACAATTCCGAGCCCGAATACTCCTACGCCTCGTGGTTCGCCATGCTGTTCAGCGCCGGCATGGGCATCGGGCTGATGTTTTTCGGCGTCGCCGAGCCGATCATGCATTACACCACGCCCCCGGTCGGCGACGGCGGCACCATCGCCGCCGCCCGCGAGGCGATGAAGATCACCTTCTTCCACTGGGGCCTGCATGCCTGGGCGATCTACGCCGTGGTCGGACTGGCGCTCGGCTATTACGCCTTCCGCTTCAACTTGCCGTTGACCATTCGCTCGGCGCTCTATCCGCTCATCGGCGACCGGATCTACGGCCCGATCGGGCACATCGCCGACACCTTCGCCGTGCTCGGCACGATGTTCGGCGTCGCCACCTCCCTCGGCTTCGGGGTGCTGCAGGTCAACGCCGGCCTCAACTACGTGTTCGGCGTCGATGAAAACACGTTCGTGCAAATGATCCTGATCGCCGTCATCACGCTGATGGCGACCATCTCGGTCGTCGCCGGGCTGGATGCGGGGATTAAGCGGCTGAGTGAATGGAACCTGTTCCTGGCGCTCGGGCTGCTGTTGTTCGTACTGTTCCTGGGCCCGACGCTGTTCCTGCTGCAGGCGACGGTTCAGAACATCGGCACCTACCTCAGCACCGTGGTCGAGAAGACATTTACGCTTTATGCCTATGAACCCAGCGCCTGGATCGGCGGCTGGACCCTGTTCTACTGGGCGTGGTGGATCGCCTGGTCGCCGTTCGTCGGGATGTTCATCGC
>CAYVUM010000043.1:0-27847 GCA_964454795.1 uncultured Rhodospirillaceae bacterium | reverse complement strand
GTTGCGTGGATCGACCGATCATCCGCCTGGGAACCAGGCGAAGGATCCGATCCACGACGGACCGCCCCGGCAAGCGCCCGGGCAGTCCGCGTCCGGAGACGGCTGAGATGCACTGGTTCGGCAAAGTGGTCTGGTCGGAGGGGATGTTCCTCCGCTGCCAGCACTTCCAGCAACAGGACCGCTACGCGGAGAACCTGGTGCGGGAGACGGTCGGCAATGCCCTGCCGCTCGGCTGGGGCGTGCGCACGCTCGAGCTCGATGCGTCCCTGCTCGAGCGCGGGCGGATCGCAGTGGCCGCCGCCAGCGGCCTGCTCCCCGACGGCACCCCGTTCAACAGTCCGAAGGATCAGGATCCGCCGCCGATGCTGACCGTCGGCGAGGCCGACCGCAACCAGACGATCTATCTCGGCGCGCCGCACGGTCAGGCCGGCAAGGCCGCCGCTGAGGTGGGCAACGCCGCCGATGGCACTGAGCGCTTCCAGGTGATGGCCATGCAGGTGGCGGATTCGAGCGACGTGCGCACCGGCTCGGAAGCGGAGGTGCGGGTGGGCCACCTCCGCCTGCGGCTGCTCGCCGACCGGGATGACCGCTCCGGCTTCCTCTCCATTCCGATTGCCCGGGTGCAGGACGTGAGCACCGGCGGCAGGGTCACTCTCGATCCTGCGCACATTCCCACCTGCCTGGATTTCCGGGCCTCGGCGCGCCTGCGCGGCTTCGTCGGCGAGCTGGAAGGCCTCCTCCACCAGCGCGGCGATGCCCTCGCCGGGATCGGGCTCGGGCCGGAGCAGGGCACGGTCGGCGAATTGGCCAACTTCATGCTGCTGCAGGTGGTCAACCGTTACGAGCCGCTCGCCGCCCACCTCGCCGGCGAGGCCGGCCTCCATCCCGAACCGCTCTACCGGCTGTTCGTCACCCTGGCCGGCGAACTGGCAACCTTCTTCGCCCGGGACCGGCGCCCGCCGCAGTTCGAGCGGTACCGCCACGCGGACCTGACCCGGACGTTTGAAGCGGTGGAAATGACCATCCGCGACTACCTGTCGACGGAATTCGCCCGCCGGGCCGTGCAGATCCCGCTCACCGAGCATCCGCAGTGGGGCCTCTACACAGCAGCGATCCATGACCGCACGCTGATCGACACGGCGGCATTCATTCTCACCGTCAGCGCCGACCTGGACCCGGCCGTCGTCGGCCGGCAGTTTCCGGACCAGAGCAAGGCCGGCGCCACCGAGCAGATCCACAACCTGGTGAATCTCGCCCTGCCGGGCATTCCCCTGCGGCTGCGGCCAGTGGCACCGCGGCAGATTCCCTACAATGCCGGCGCGGCCTACTTCGAGCTGGACAAGACCTCGGAGCACTGGAGGCCCCTGGAACAGTCCGGCGGTCTCGCTTTCCACGTCGCCGGACGGTATCCCAACCTGAAACTGGAACTCTGGGCCATCCGGCCGGCGGGAGCGGATCAGCATGTCGCGCCATGATGGCTTTCCCCTCTCCGGCCCGGTGCGCGCCCCCGCGGGCGATGACGATGGCCGCACCGTGATCATGCCGCCGCCCGGCGGCCGCCGCCGCGGCGGCGCCGCCGCCGGCGCGCCGCCGCCGGGAATGCCGGACCTGGATCCGCCACCACCGGCACCGCCCGCCGCGCGCCCGCCCGCCACCGCCGGGGATCTCGCTTCCGACAATCTCGAGGGTCTCGAGGGGGTTGGCGAGAATCCGCTGCTGCGAGCGGCGGCGCCGGTTCTCGCCCTGATCGCGCAGCTGCGCACAGTCGCCGACGTGGCGGACGTGCCCGCCCTCCGTCAGCGGCTCATCGCCACCATCGACGGATTTGAGAGCCGGCTGCGGAGCGGCGGCGTTGAGCCCGAGACGATCGTTCGCGCCAAGTACGCTCTTTGCTCGCTGATTGACGAGGCGGTCCTCAGCACCCCTTGGGGGTTTCGCAGCAGCTGGAGCACCGAATCGCTCAACGTCACCTATTTCCGCGACCGCATCGCCGGCGAGCGCTTCTATGCGTATCTGCGCGAGGCGCTCGACTATCCGGCCGGTCATCTCGACCTGCTCGAGCTTTGTTACGTCTGTCTCAGCCTGGGCTACACCGGGCGCTACGGCGTCCAGAAGGACGGGGTGGAGCGGCGCGGGGCGGTGCGGCAGGAAGTCTACCGGGTGATCCTCCAGTACCGCGGCGAGCCCGTGAACGACCTGTCACCCCGCTGGCGCGGCGTCGTTGACCGCCGCCCGCGGCTGTCGCGTTATCTTGCGTGGTGGGTGGTGCCGGTCATCGCCGCCACGGTCGGACTGCTGTCATACGTCGGCCTCAGCTACGCCCTGAACGAGGAGTCGGACCGGGTCTACAGCCGGGTCGCCCGGCTGGACACCCCGACGGTGCTGCCACCGCCGACGGCTCTGCCTGAGGTGGACCTGCCGCCGCCGAAGGTCGACCTGCCGCCCGCCGAGACCGCGGTCACGTTATCCGACGACCTTCGCCTCACTCTGCAGCCGGAGATTGACGAGAATCTGCTCGCGGTCGAGGACACCGGCGAGACCGTGCGGATCGTTCTCTACAATCGCGGCCTGTTTCCGAGCGGGATCGCCACCGTCGGCGAGCGATTCGAGGCGATCATCCGCAAGATCGGCCTGGTCCTCGCCCAGGACGATCCGCCGGGCCCCTATCTGGTCTCCGGTCATACGGACAACGTCCCAATCCGCACGGTGCGGTTTCCGTCCAACTTCCACCTCTCCCAGGCCCGGGCCGAGGCGGTCGCCGCATTGCTCGCGCCGCACCTTACCGATCCCGCCGTGATCACCGTCGAGGGCCGCGCCGACAGCCAGCCGCTCGCCCCTAACGACACGGCCGAGGGCCGGGCGCTCAACCGCCGGGTGGAGATCGAGGTCCCCGACGCTGCCGGCAGCGCCCGGGCGCAGGCGCCGCGGCGTGGCGGCTGACCGCAGGGCGTGACCGCAGCCATGTCCTCCGCCCTCTCCTCGCTGTTCGGCTGGCTCGCCAACAGCTGGGTGCTGTCGATCCTCGGCCTGATCCTGCTCACCCTCCTGATCTGGGTGTTCGGGCCGGCGGTGGCCGTGGGCGACGTGGTGCCGCTGGCCGCGCCGCTCGCCCGGCTCGGCCTGATCGCCGGCATCTGGATCGGCTGGCTGGTCTGGAAGCTGGTCGGCATGCTGCACGAGCGCCGGACCAACGCCGCGATCGTCGAGACCCTCGCGGCCGATGCCGGGCGCCCGGACGAAGCGCGACCGGGCCGTGCCGGTGAGGCAGGCGGTGAAGACGAGGTGGCGCTGCTGAGCGAACGCTTTCGGGAGGCGCTGGCGACCCTCAAATCGGCCCGCCTCGGCGGCAAGGGCGAACGCCGATACCTGCATCAGCTCCCCTGGTATCTGATGATCGGCCCGCCCGGCGGCGGCAAGACCACGGCGATCGTCAACTCCGGTTTGAAGTTCCCGCTGCTCGACCGGTTCGGCCGGGATTCGATCCGCGGGGTCGGCGGCACCCGCAACTGCGACTGGTTCTTCACCGACGAGGCGGTGCTGGTCGATACCGCCGGCCGCTACGTTACCCAGGACAGCCACGCGGCCGCCGACCGTTTCGCCTGGCAGGGCTTTCTCAACCTGCTGCGCAGATACCGCCGGCGGCGGCCGATCGACGGCATCATCGTCGCCATCGGCATCGACGAGATCATCGGCGCCGATGCGGCAAAGCGCGAAGGCCACGCCGAGGCAGTCCGCCGGCGGGTTCAGGAGGTCTCCGAGACCCTCCAGGTCCGGGCGCCGGTCTACGTGGTGTTCACGAAATGTGACCTGATCGCCGGCTTCACCGAATTCTTCAGCGATCTCCGCCAGAGCGACGCCGCCCAGGTCTGGGGCATCACGTTTCCGCTGAACCGCTCCAGACGGCCCGGGTCGGCCCTTCAGGCCCTGCCTGGCGAATTTGACGCTCTCCTTGACCGGCTTGCCGCCCGGGTGGTGATGCGGCTCGAGCAGGAGTCCGATCTCCAGCGCCGGGCTCGGGTCCTGTCGTTCCCGCAGCAGGTCGCGCTGCTGAAGGAGCCGGTCGCCGACTTTCTGTCCCGGGCCTTCGCCGAGAGCCGCTATGACCGGCCGGCCCTGCTGCGCGGCATCTATCTGTCGAGTGCCACCCAGGAAGGAACGCCGATCGACCGGCTCGTCGGCACACTGTCCCGGACGTTCGGCTTTCCCCGCCCGAGCCTGCCGGCCCTCAGCCAGCGCGGCCGGGCCTTCTTCCTCACCAGCCTGTTCCGCGACGTCATCTTCAAAGAAGCCGCGCTCGTCACCGCCACCGGCTTTTTCGACCGCAACCGCGCCTTGCTGCTGCGCGGCTTCTACGGCCTTGCGGCCGCCGCCACCGGGCTGATCGTTGCCGGCATGGTGATCAGCTACAGCCGCAACGACGCCTACGTCGCTGAGGTGGATGCAGCCGCCGCCGAGTACGAGGAGCGCTACCGGCTGTCCCCGCCGGGCCGTGGCAATATCATCGACAACCTGTGGTACCTGACCCGGCTCCGTGACATTCCCGGCGGCTGGGGTGACCGGACCGCGACCGCGCCGCTTCTGAGCCGCTTCGGCCTCTATCAGGGAGACAAGCTCGGCAGCGCGGCAATCGCCAAGTACCGGGACGGCCTCAACAACATCCTCATGCCCGACGTGATGTCCCGGCTCGAGGAACAGCTCGGCGAGAGCATCACCGCCGCCCGCTCAGGACGGGAAGGCAGCGGACCAAGCCTCTACGAGACCCTGAGGGTCTACCTGATGATGACCGAGCCGGCGGTTCGCGATGCCGGGTACGTCGCCCTGTGGATCACATCCGACTGGGAGCAGCGCTACCCCGGGGCCCGCAACACCGAGCTGCGCGAAACGTTCAACGACCATCTGGAGGCGCTGATCGAACTGCGGCGGCGGCCGTTTCCCGAGAATGCCGCCCTGGTCGCGGCGGCGCGCCAGGAACTCCTCCGCACCCCGCTGGCCAACCGGATCTACGACCAGATCCGGGACCGGGCGCCGGGCGGCCGCGAATACGGCTGGAGCCTTGCGCTGCGGCCGCCGGCCTACCAGAGGTTTTTCGAGCTCCGGAGCGGCCGGCCGCTCACCACGGGGGTCCCGGGACTGTTCACACCGGAGGGTTACCGCCTTTTGTTTCGGCCGCGGCTGGCAACCGAAATCTCCCGGTTCCTGGATGAGACCTGGGTTCTGGATCCGGGACGCAGCGGGGGTGCCGAGCCCGGCCCCGACCGGCTTCAGGTTTCCCTGGAGGTCAGCGAGCTGTATTTCGCCGACTACATCCGGGTGTGGCAGCAGCTGATCGACGATCTTGACGTGGTCACTGCCCGCGACATCCGCGCCCAGGATCAGATCGTCGAGCGGCTGTCGCGGCCCGGCTCGCCGCTCAAGTCGCTGCTGGAGGCGATCAGCCGGGAGACGACGCTGGCCCCACCGGACCGACCCGACGGTGCCGGCCGGGCGACCGAAGAGCCGCCTCGCCTCGATTCCCTCCGCCGGCTCCTCGACGGCGAGAGCGCCGGGGACACCGCAACCGCCAGCGACCCGGCTGGCAAAGTCGATCATTACTTCCAGCCGATGCACGCGCTGGTGACGGCCGGCGAGGCGGGGCCGGCGCCGATCGACGCCGCCCTCGCCGTGCTCCGTCCCCTCGGCGATTGTCTCTCGGATGCTGCACTGGCGCTTCCCGGCACCACCGCCGGTGGCCTGCAGCCGGGCCAGGACCTGATCGCCCGCTGCCGCCGGGCGGCCTTCGACGTGGATACCGAAGCGCGCTTTCAGCCGGCGCCGCTCGGCCGCTGGCTCGGCACGCTCGCCAACCACAGTTTTTTGCTCGTCACGGGAACCGTCCGGGATACTGTCGACCGCTCGATCCAGGATGCCTGGCGCAGCCGGGTTCTGGTGGAATGCCAGCGACGGATTGCCGGCCGCTACCCCCTGGTCCCGTCCAGTTCCAACGATGTGGCGCTTGGTGATTTCGCCAGGTTTTTTGGTCCCAACGGATCGATCGACCAGTTTTTCAATGAGTACATCCGGCCGGCCGTCGACACCGGCCAGCGGCCGTGGCAGTGGCGCCGCGAGGCGCCGGTCGGGATTTCGGCCTCCTCCCTGGCGTTGTTCGAGACCGCCGCGGCGATCCGCGACACCTTCTTCCCGGGCGCCTCGCCCTCGCCCCAGGTCGCCTTCGAGGTGATGCCTTTGACGCTGGACAAGGCCTCCGCCCAGGTTGCGCTCGAGATCGGCAGCCAGCGGCTGCGTTACGGTCATGGGCCGGTGCTGCGTCAGCCGTTCCAGTGGCCCGCGCCCGGCCAGCCCGGCGCCCGGGTCGTCTTCACCCCACTCGACGGCGGACCGACGCCGACGGTCGCCGCCGACGGCGACTGGGCGCCGTTCCGCCTGCTCGATCAGGGCGGCGCCCGGGCGGTGCCCGGCAGCGACCGGCTGCGGGTGACTTTTGAGGCCGACGGCCACCGCGCCGCGTTCGAGATCCGGACCCGCAGCGTGATTAATCCGTTCGCCCTGCCGGAGCTGACCCGGTTTCGCTGTCAGGACCGGCTGTAAGATGAGCGGCGGTTCACCTCCCGTGACCGGGGCCTATGGCAAGATGCCGGGACGCGGCGACTTCATCCGCCTCAATCTGCCGCTCGGCTTCGTGGAGCCCTGGGACGCCTGGCTGCAGGCAGGCCTCGCCGCCAGCCGGGAGCAGCTCGGCGGGGTGTGGCTGGAGCGCTACCTCAACGGACCCTTCTGGCGGTTCGCGGTGACGCCGGGGGCGGCCGGACCGGCGGCTGTCGCCGGAGTTATGATGCCAAGCGTCGATGCCGCCAACCGCCATTTCCCGCTCACCATCGCCCGGGTGTTGAGCGAGGCGGACGGCGACCCCTTCGCCGTTTTCCGGTCCGCCGTGGCGTGGTTCGGCGCCGCCGAGGCGCTGGCACTGTCTTGCCTGGATGAGCGGGTGGGGACCGCGGAGCTGGAGGCCGGCCTCGGCGGGCTCCCCTGGCCGGCCGTCGACCGCTTGCCAGTCGCCACCCCGCTGCCGGATCACCGCGGGGAGCGGCTGCACTGGCGCCTGGATCCCGACAGGCCGGACCCGGCCGACCCGGCCCTGGCATCGCAGCTTCTGCACGGCCTCTGCCGCGACCGGTTCGGCGGTTATGCCCTGTTCTGGACCAGCGGCTCCGATGCGGTCGAACCGGAACTCAGTATCGGCGCCGGCCTGCCGCTCCCGGGCAGCTTCGCAGCCTTGTTCGAGGGCGGGTCGTGACCCCGGCGGCCGCGCCTCCGCCCGGAGCGCTCACCTGGACCTCGGCGATTGCGAGCCACGCCGGCGCAGTCCGTGAGACCAACGAGGACTCCTGTCTCGACGCCGCCGAATTCGGCCTGTGGGCCGTGGCCGACGGTATGGGCGGCCACGAAGCCGGGCAGATCGCCAGCCGGATGGTCATCGACGCCCTCGACCGGGAGCCGGACCGCTCGAGCGAGGCGGTGCTTGTCGCCGACATCACCGGCCGGCTGCAGATGGCCAACGACCGGTTGCGGCAGATTTCCCGGGACCATTATGGCGGCCGGACGATCGGCAGCACCATCGCCGTCGTGCTGGCCCACGCGACCACCGCCCTTTGCCTGTGGGCCGGTGACAGCCGGATCTACCGGCTCCGCGCCGGCCGGCTCAGTCAGCTGAGCCACGACCATAGCGCCGTTGCCGAGATGGTCAACCAGGGCCTGATCGCTGTCGGCGAAGCGAAGTCCCACCGGCTGCGCAATGTCATCACCCGCGCCGTCGGCGCCCACGACCGGCTGGAGCTCGCCGTTCATCGCGAACCGCTCGCCGATGGCGACGTTCTCCTGCTCTGCACCGACGGCCTCAACAAGGTGGTGTCCGATCCGGAAATCGCCGCGTTGCTGGCGGGCACCGACTGCGCCCAGACGGCGGCATCGCTGGTCGAACTCGCCGTGGCACGGGCGGCACCCGACAACGTCACCGTCTGCGTCATGCGCGTCAGCCGGGCGCCCGCTGGTTCGGCGACCGCCGAAGGTGACGATACCGTGCCGCAGCCCTCCTGAGGCCGCTCTCGTCAGTTCCGGGCCCGGCGGGCGAGCTCGGTCAGCATCTCCCGCAGGGCGCCGGCCGAGTCGACCCGATCCGGAAAATCGAGCCGCGCGGCCGTCGACCGGCGGCGCAGATCGCAGCCGTCGGGGTCGACCGCGACCATCTGCCAGCCTTGCCCGCGACGGCCGAGCAGGCGATTGGCGTAAAGGTCGATCACCTCGCCGTGGTCGGCGTTCATGTGGGCCAGAACCGCCGGCTCGGCCGCAGCGATCGCTGCAGCGCCCGCCGCATCGGTGAGGACAGCCTCAGCCGCCAGCCAGCGTGCCGCGGCGAAACCACCGACCCAATGGACCCGCTCCACGGCCATCCGGAAGGTCCCGAAATCGGCGAAGTCGGCATAGCGGCCGGCCTCCGGATGGCGGGCAAGAAACCGCCGGCGCAACCGCTCGCCCTCCTCCGGCGCGATGGTCCCGAGCAGCGAGAGCCGCGGGCCGGTTTGCGGATTGGCGCGGCCTGAAGCCGCCTCGACGAGCAACGCCGCGCGCTGGTCTGCGGCCAGATTGCGGGTGTGCTCGGAGAGGCCGGAGAACAGGAAGACCGGACTGCCGTCCACATCGGCAACGACGGTGACCAGGGAGGCGTATGGCCGCCCGCCCTCACTGGCCAGCGCCGTGGCGAGCGAACCCGACCGGGCCCGGCGCCAAAGCGCCCGTGCGGCGCGGGCGGCTTCGTTGCGGCTCATCCCGGGGACGCAGGCCCGCGGTCGAAGGGGCCGCGAGGCGCGGGCGGCCCGGCCGCGCTCACGCCGTCATCGTCGGCGAATCGGGGACGTTGCGCAGCACCATGTCACGCAGGGTGACGATGCCGACCGGGGTTCGGGAATGGTCGACCACCAGGGCCCGGGTCAGCCCGAACCGGACGAGCAGCTTGACCGCATACTTGGTCTGCATGTCGACGGGCACGGTCAGCACCGGCTTTGACATGATCTCGTAGACGTTGACCCGCTCCGGCGGGCGCTCCTCGGCGATCACCTCGCGTGCGACGTTGGTGATCGAGACCAGCCCGTATTCGTCGGTCGGGTCCCGCCGCTCGACCACCAGCGAGCTGACACCGGCCTCGCGCATCGCCGTGATGGCCTGCGCGACTGTGTCCATCCGGCCGACCATCCGCACGGTCGGCGTCATGACGTCGCGAACCCGAACCAGCTCGGACAGGTTCATATCCGGTCCTCGATTTCCTTAAGGAGCGTCTCGGTCTGGGAGCGCAGGCCGACCGCGTCCTCGATGTCCAGCTGAAACGCGATTCCGGCGCCGGGCTCCTCGTCGAAACTGCCGGCGGCCGAAATGGTCTCCAGGATCTCCCGGGCGCGCGGGCCGGCGACGAGAAACATCAGCATGTCCCGCTGGCCGGTGAGCTCCAGGCCGAAGAAGGTCTTCTCCTTGCGCAGCCCTTCCCCCCGCACGGCGGTGACCACCGACGCCCCCGTGGCCCCGGCACCCCGAGCCGCATCGAGAACCGCATCGGTCTTTTCGTCGGCGACCAGGGCAATGATCAGCTTCAGGTTCATAAGGCGCCCTTCCCCGCACCGCGGCTCTGGCGGCGCGCCCGGCGGTCGGCCAGAACAGCGTACGCAAGCACTGCCATAATGGGAAACAGGCAGGCAGATGCAATGAGTCCGAAGCCGTCAATCAGCGGGCTGCGGCCCGGCACCGCGGCGGCGAGGCCGAGACCGAGGGCGGTGACCACCGGCACCGTCACCGTTGACGTGGTCACCCCGCCCGAATCGTAGGCGATCGGGATGATCCGCCGCGGTGCCCAGAATGTCTGGAGCATCAACACCGCATAGGCGGCGATGATGAACACCGGCAGCGGCGTGCCGGTGACGATGCGCACCGCGCCAAGGGAAACGCCGAGGGCCACGCCGGTTGCAACAACGACCCGAAGGCCGAGCACCGGGATCGCGCCGCCGGAGACCGCATGGACCTTGCGCGCGACGGCAATCAGCGCCGGTTCGGCGATCGCGGTGGCGAAGCCGATCGCCGCCGCGAAGGCGTAAACCCAGAAATAGCCGGTCCAGTGCCGCTCGTGGCCCAGAAATTCCGGAGCGGTCAGCTGCGCTGCCATCGTCCGGCCAATCGGAAACAGGGCTTCCTCCAGACCGACGATGAACAGGGTCAGCCCGACCACCACATACGCGAATCCGATGGCGATGCGCCGCGGATTGGGTGGCGGCCGGCGCAGAACCAGCCCCTGGAAGATGAGCAGGATCAGGACGATCGGCGCCACATCGGCGATCGTGCCAAGACCGGCGGAGAGCAGGCGGTCCGCCAGGGTCATCGCTCAGCCGTGCACGATCAGGCCGAAGACCATGACGAACGCCATCGGCGTCACGCTGGCGAACGCGATCAGGCCGAAGCCGTCAACCGCGGGATTGCGGCCGCGAATGGCACTGGCCAGGCCGACACCCAGCGCGGCGACCAACGGCACGGTCACCGTCGAGGTGGTCACCCCGCCGGAGTCGTACGCTATGCCAACGATTTCTTGCGGAGCGGCGGCGGTCAGGAGCACCACCGCCAGATAGCCGCCGATAATCAGCCGGTGGATCGGCCAGCCCTTGAGAATGCGGAACACGCCGAGGACCAGCGCACTGCCGACGGCGACCGCGACCACCAGCCGCAGCCGGAGGGCGTAGTCGGCCTCCGCCTTCGGATCATCGACAATCACGCCGGCCGCCGCCGCCATCTCAGCCGCCTCTCCGGCGACGGCGATCAGTGCCGGCTCGGCGATCGTGGTGCCGAAGCCGAGGGCAAACGCGAACGCCAGAAGCGCCGAAAGGCTGCCCTTGCGGGCGAACGCATCGGCCATGGCCTCACCCAGGGGAAACAACCCCATGTCAAGGCCGCGGACGAACAGGGTGAGACCGATGACGACCAGCACAACGCCGATCAGCACCTCACCGAGGTTGGGGAACGGCTGCTGCAAGACCACGAACTGGAAGAAGAGAATGACAACGGCCAGCGGCAGAAGGTCCCGGACGGATTCGAATGCCAGGGACAGAAAGCGCCGCGCAAACCTCCCCATCCGTCAAAACCAGCCCGTCCGGTCGTCATCATGCCCACGCGCAGTGTGGCCGAATGCGGACGGGAAATCCATCCCGAGGCGGTCATTGGCGACGTCAGTGGGGATGAAGGTGGAAGCCGGGGGCAGCCCCGTTCTCGCCGAAGCCGGTGAGCCCGTGAACGAGCATCACGATCCCGATCGCGAGAACCACGAGGCCCGAAAGGTACGGCAGGCGCTGCCAGAGGGCGTCGAGCCCCGCCCAGCGGCCGCGCAGCCATCCGGCCCCAAGCGCCGCTGAGACCCCGACTCCGACCAGAGTCACGGCGAGCCCGACGCTGAACGCCCCGACCAGCGCCAAGCCAAGGGCGGTATTGCCGGCCTGCAGGCAGATCAGCAGGACGGTCACCGCGGCGGAGCAGGGCAACAGGCCGCCGGTCAGGCCGAAAACCGCGACCTCGCCGGTGGTTGCGCCCCGGCCGGCAAACCGCTCGCGGATCAAAGCAGCATGGGACCGGGCATGGGCGTCGCCGGTGGCGCCGCCGGCCCCGCCGTACTGGTCTTCCCCGTGATGATGCCGGTAGGGGTAATGAGGCACCGCGGGAAGCTCCGATCGCACCGCAGCTTTGCCGGCTTCACGGCGGACCTGCCACAGCGTCCACAAGCCGAGACCGATGACGATCAGCCCTGAGCCGGCGAGCAGATAGGGCTCGGCAGCGCCGCTGACCCAGCCGCCCCCGGCCTCCAGAGCGAGAATTGCCAGGACCCAGACCACGGCGGTGTGCGAGACCATCGCCGCCAGCCCGAGGATCACTGCCTGCAGGGCAGTGCCGCGAATGGCGATGATGAACGCGGCCATCATCGTCTTGGAGTGACCCGGCTCCAGTCCGTGAAGTGCCCCCAGAACGACGGCAGTGACCATCAGCAGAAGCGGCGAGCCGGTTCCGAGAATTGGCAGGGTCACGCTGTCCATCGTCTTCCGTCTTCAGGATTCCGGGTGCCGGCCAGCGATCCCGTCAGCGGGACCGGGCAGGGGTCGCGTTACAGGTACTTGGAGACGTCCTTGAGTTCCTGGAGGAGGGCCCGCATCTGCGCCGGCTCGCGGTCCATTCCGCCGTCGATGCAGTGCTCGATGTGATCCTGGACGAAAGCGGTCTTGGCGTTGTCCACCGCCTTCACGACGGCGTGGAGTTGCTGTGCCACCTCCGGGCAGGGCCGGCCGGCCTCGATCATCGCGATGACCGACTGGAGGTGGCCGGCAGCCCGCTTCAGCCGCTTGACCACATCGGGATGGGAGTGGTGCACGCTCATCGACAGCATCCTATCCTGGGGGATAGGATGCTGTCGATGGCCAAACCGCAGGCTCCGGCCGCACGGAGTGGGAGTCGGCCAGAAACCGGCCGGCTCAGATGAGGCGCGCCGCGATCAGGCGTTCTCGATCCGTCCGGCGCGGAGGTGGACTTGGCGGGTCGCCAGCCGGGCGCGGACCCGGTGGTCGTGGGAGACCAGCACCATTGCCTGCGGCAACCCGGCGAGGACATCGAGCACCCGGGCTTCCGCCTCCGCATCAAGGGCATTGGTGGGCTCGTCGAGGAGCAGCACATCCGGGTCCATGGCCAGGACAGTGGCCAGGGAGACCAGCCGCTTCTCGCCGCCCGACAGCTTGTGGGTCACCCGCTCCTCGAACCCGCTGAGTCCCAGGACCGCCAGAGTCCGGGAGGCAACCGTCCGAGCCTCCGCCGCCGACCGGCCAAGGTTGAGCGGCCCGAAGGCCACGTCTTCTGCCACCGTCGGACAGAACAGCTGATCATCCGGGTCCTGGAACACCAGTCCGGCCCGGGCCCGGACCTCGCGGAACTCGGCCTCGCGGCGGCGTTCGTGCCCGAATGCAAACACCCGCCCGGTCAGCGGCCTGATCAGGCCAACGATAATATGCAGAAGCGTCGTCTTGCCTGAGCCGTTGCCGCCGACCACGGCGAGCCGCTCCCCCGCTGCCAGCTCCAGGTCCACGTCGTCGAGCACCGGCGGTCCATCGGGATAGGCGAAACCGATGCCGGCCAGGCGGATCACCGGCTTCGCCGCCATCAGCCCGGGAACGCCAGCCGGTCCCAGGCGAGGAGGCCGGCGAGCAGCAGACCGGTTACGGCGGCGAACAGGATGTCGCCACGGCCGAACCGCAGGTCTTCGAGCAGGTGGAGGCGGCCGGTGTAGCCGCGGCATTTCATCGCTGCCAGCACCCGTTCCGCCCGTTCGACGCTGCGGACCAGGAGCATGCCCACGAGGTAGCCGTAGCTCCGCCACGTATGGCGGGAGTTGCGGGGCCGGAATGCCCGGGCGGCCATCGCCGTCCGCAGCCGCCGGTACTCGTCGCCCAGCACATCGACATAACGGACCGTGAACATCAGCACGTGGACCAGAGCGCCGGGCAGGCGCAGCCGCGCCAGGGCGTGACCCAGGGTGACCGGCTCCAGAGTGCCGACCAGGGCCAGCACCGAGATGAGGACGGCGTTGGTCTTGAGCCCGATCGCCGCAGCCTGCCACAGGCCCTCGAGCGACGCCGTCCAGGGCCCGACCGCAAACGCCGGCGTGCCGGCGACCGTGAACGGCAGGGTCAGGAGGGTCACGATCATGAACGTGTCGACCACGGCGACGCGGCGGAGGGTACGGCCAAGCGGCAAGTGGGCAACCAGCGCAAGCCCGATCGCTGCCCCGTTGGCCCCAAGCAGCGGCCCCGGTGCACCCAGGGAGACGACGACAATGGCCATGGCCACGGAAGCGACGATCGCGGTCCGCGGATCGATCCCGGCAGTCGAGCGGGCACCATCGGAGCGATGCCGGGCGGCACCGGCGAGAACGTGGCTCACCGCTCGCTCGCGGTCGCAGCCGGACGCTCCGCCTCCCGGAGGCGACGCCGGGCCTGCCAGTACGCGGCGAGGCCGGTCAGGCCGATGATGTAGCCGAGACCGCCCAGCACGTCGGTCCAGCGGACCCGGTTCTCGTAGGCGGTGAGTTGCCGGCGCAACGGCCGGATCTGGTGCGCCACCGCCTCCTGCACGATCGCGTCCAGATCCGCGGGAGCTGGTCCGGAGGACGGACCCGACGCGACCGGCCCCTCACGGCCGGGGGGCACAGCGCCGGGGTCCCCGCCCGGCATCGCGGCGGCTGCACCACCGGCGGCCGCCAGGGCGACGGGCAGCTCGTCGGCACTCACCCGGGCTTCGGCCACATGGCCGGCGCCGAGGTCGGCCTTGAGCTGGTAATCGACCCGGTCGTCGGCCTGGAAGGCGAAGAAGCCGTCCTCGTCCGTGGTCACCCGCTTGCGGAGAGCGCCGTCGGGGCCGAACACCTCGATCACAGCACCGGGCGCCATATCCCCGTTGGAAAATCCCACCTCGCCCTCAATCAGCGCACCGGTAACGTACACCGACAGCACGACCTTATGGGCCGCGGCCGGAAACACGGCGGTACCCACCGCCAGGACCAGAACCACCGCCAGGGTCAACCGCGCCATGTTGTCAGGCCGTCGTCCGCAGCGGTCCGGCGAGCATGTCCGGCCTGACCTTGCGCACCAGAGCGATCACCGCGCCGGTGACGACGCCTTCGACAGCGACCAGCGGCAGATGGGCGACGAGCACCAGCTTCGCGGCGGGCAGAAACTCCGCGCCGCTGAGGCCCAGTGACAGGCCGACCATCAGGCAGGTGAGCGCCACCGCACCGGCACCGGCGGCCACGCCGGCAAGAATAGCGCGGCTCTCGTTTCCGCTCTGCAGCAGCGGGCGGCAAATCAGCCCCATCAACACCGCCGGGCCGGCGATATTCAGGGTGTTGACGCCAAGCACGGTGATGCCGCCGAAACCGAAGAACACCGCCTGGAGCACCAGGCCGACGAGCATCGCCGGAAAGGCTGCCCAGCCGAGGATCAGCCCCATCAGGCCGCCCAAAATCAGGTGAACGCTCGAGACCCCGACCGGGATGTGGATCAACGAGGCGACGAAGAAGGCGGCGCTGAGCAGTCCCACCTGGGGGATCCGGTCCGGATCCAGCCATCGCAGGCCGAGGGACACACCGGCGGCGGTCGCGACCCCGCCGGCGATCAGCACCGGCGCGGCGAGCGCGCCGTCAACGATATGCATGTCCTTCCTCCCCGTATTTCCTTTACTTGAGTTCGACGGCGCGGACCCAGATCACCGCATCCTGGGACAACGGTTTGCCGTTGTGTTCCTGGCCGGGGCCGACCTCCAGAGCCGCGAAGCCCCAGAATCCGGCCCGCGGCAGACCGAACGTGAATTTGCCGTTGGCATCGGTGATCACCACCAGCGCCTCCTGCGGTGGCCGCACCGAGGCCGCTTGCGGCGTGGAATTGGCGTCCAGGTCCGGCTCGGCGGCGATGTACTCGATCTCGACCTCCGCACCGGCGACGGGCAAACCCTCGCTGAGGACGATGCCGGAGAAGGTGCTGCCCACGTAGACGTGGTGAGGCTTGTTCAACGGGACGATCTCGGTCGGCAATCCCACGGCATCGGACCAGTCGGTGGGGATGCCACCTTTGTTCACGTAGGCTTTGGTGATCTGCTGAATGTACTTGTCCTCGGACGCTTCGAAATAAGGCGCGGGCTGCAGCACGAAGATGTAATCCCCGTTGCGCTTGATGCGGTAGTTGCCCTGGTAGGCGGCCGCCGCGTTGAGGGCGCCGGTCCAGCGGATCGGCTGGATCGCCGGCAGCAGATCGGTCCGCTCGCCGCGATGGACCACGAAAAACGCCTCCGGCGGGCCCATGTCCATGGTGTGGCCGTTGCTGAACGGATGTCCGAAGATCAGCCGCAGCGGCAGCTCGGCCGGCGCCTCGAGCGCCACGTCCGGGGTGTAGATCAACTGGAAGTGGGCCGGTGCCGCGGCCGGTTGCAGCGCTGCCAGGGCGGCTGCGAAGGCGGCGAGAGACGTCTGATTCCGCACGCGCATTTTTGTTGAGCCCTCCGCTCCGAACGCAAGACGGTCGTCGCCGGGCGGAGTGTGTGAAGGGCTGGGTTTCGTTTGAGCGCTCGACCCGTCCCCCGCCGGAACACCCCGTCCGACGACTGCGACATACTGACGGCAGGTCTCCTGGCTCGCGGGTCTGTGCGGACGTCCAGCCTTCCCGGTTGCCCAGTGGCCCTGATGGACGTCCCCTCGCCGCTCACAGTTGCGGGGGCAGCCACGGATCGAAGCTCCCGGTTTGGGTCAGCTTCTCCCATGTTCCCTTTTAATCCCGTCGGCTTTGATCGCCTGAATTCGGGAACCGTCAAGAAAACACTACTGTGCCTTGAAGATGAGCGTCAACGAGCTTTCGCAGCGGCCGTGGCCTGCGAACCGCGGCGGAGACGCGGACCGCGACGCCAAGCGCACCGGCAACCGCTCACGCCTGCCCGCCGGCGGCCTTGCTACCTGCGGTACCCTCTTGAGAAGAATATGTTCACCCTCCCCTTGTCATTGCGGACTTGCGCCTGCACTTGCAAGCTGCCATGCATCGGTTCTCCGGATGCGAGGTATGGCGCAGGGGCCATACAGCTACCTTCGCGAGCGCAGGCTAGAAGTATTGCGCTTTTTGATTGCAATGCCTGCGTGGCGGTTGTTGGTGAATGAGTGGTGACCCGGTTCCGCGGTCGAGGCGCCGGGGATCTTTGGTCACGTATACCTCTGCCTGAACACATAACCGTTGGAAACGCAAAATTGACCCGAAAGGCATGCCCCTGCGAAGGCGACGACGTTTTTGCCGTATTTGGGTGATCACAGCCGATTGTTGTATGCACTTGACAGATCTGTGAGAATGTTTTGCGCGAGGGTGAACCCGGTGGAGATTGGGCCGTGCCACAGACTATAGCCCTGGTGGACGATGACCAGAACATCGTGACGTCGGTCGCGATCAGCCTGGAGGCCGAGGGCTTCCAGGTGGATGTCTACACCGATGGCGGCGAGGCGCTGGACGGGATGCTGAGGCGCCCGGTCGATCTTGCCGTCCTGGATATCAAGATGCCCCGTCTTGACGGCATGGAGCTGCTTGGCCGGCTCCGCCAGCGTTCGGATGTTCCTGTGATCTTTCTCACCTCGAAGAACGACGAACTGGACGAGGTCCTCGGCCTGCGGATGGGCGCGGACGATTACATCACCAAGCCGTTCTCGCAGCGGCTGCTGATCGAACGGATCCGCGCCGTGCTGCGGCGACGCGCCCAGCCCCAGGGCGAGCCGGATGAAGCTGAAGTCATGCGCCGGGGCGACCTGATGCTTGACCCCACCCGCCATCTCTGTTCCTGGCGCGGCGATGAGATCAACCTGACCGTCACGGAGTTCCTGCTCGTCCAGACGCTTGCCCGCCGCCCCGGGCACGTGAAGAGCCGCGACCAGTTGATCGACGCTGCCTATGGGGAACACGTCTACGTTGATGACCGGACCATCGACAGTCACATCAAGAGGGTCCGCCGGAAATTCCGGGAGATCGATCCCAACTTCGCTCAGATCGAAACCCTCTACGGCGTCGGCTACCGGTATCGGGGCGACTGATCCGCCAGGCATGACCGAGCGTGGCCCGCGCCCGCCGCGGCGCCGGGTCTCGCCGATCACCCTCCGGATCCTGTCCGTCAACATCGTTGCCCTGGTTGTTCTCGTCGCCGGGACCCTGACCGTCGCCGAGTACCGCGACGGTTTGATCGCCAATCAGACCGACACCCTGGCGATCCAGGCGCAGCTGATGGCCCGCGGCCTGTCGGCGGAGATCGACCGGGACGCCGCCGCGGTTGGCGAACTGGTGCTGCCGCCCTCCAGCCTGCGGGCGCTGCGCCTGATGGCCGAGCAGACCAATGCCCGCGCCCGGGTCTATGACCGGCAGGGCCGGCTGGTCGCTGACAGCCGCCGGATCACCGGTTCGGGCACGGCGGTGGTCTGGTCAGGTCAGCTGCCGCCGCCGCAATCGACTGTCGAACGCCACGGCCGGATCGTCGACGGGGTGTTCGCGCGGCTGATCGACATGCTTTCCACCCGGCCGACCCCACCCGCCTATCACGACCGTGCGATTACCTCCGCAGAAGACTATCCGGAGGTGCAAACCGCGCTCACGGGCCACCTTGCTACCGAAGTTCGCCGGGTACCGGTGATGGCGCTGGCCCTCACCGACCTCGACCATCTGGAGCGGGCAGGCGATCTGGTGATCTGCGCGGCCGCTCCCTTCGGCCGCACCGACGTGCTCGGCGCCGTCTTTCTGACCCGCAACAGCATTGAGGTGGATCAGGCGGCCTGGCGGGCCCGCTACGATGCCCTGCGCATCTTCGCGATCACCCTGGTGCTGGCGATTGTCCTCTCGCTCTATCTTGCCGGGACGATTGCCCGGCCGCTGCGGCAGCTGGCCGCGGCCGCCGACATCGTTCGCCGCACCCGCAACCTCGACCACCCGATCCCCGAATTCCGCGACCGCGACGACGAGATTGGCCAACTGTCGACGGCGCTCCGCGACATGACCGACGGCCTGAGACTGCGGATCGATGCAATCGAGCGGTTCGCCTCCGACGTGACCCACGAGATCCGCAACCCCCTCTCCTCGATCCGCAGTGCCCTGGAGACCGCCAAGCGGGTCGAGGACCCGGCCCAGCGCACCCGCCTGCTCGCCATCATCGAAACCGACATCCGTCGCCTTGACCGGCTGATTCGCGACATCTCCGATGCATCCCGGCTCGATCGCGAACTGTCCCGGCAGCAGGCCGAGCCCGTCGACATGGGCGCGATGCTGGCGATGCTCGTGGAGGTGACCCTCGCCACCGCCGAGGAAAAGGCCGTAGCCCTTGATCTCGCCGCCGAGGACGAGGATCTGACCGTGACCGGTCTTGAGGATCGTCTTGTTCAGGTGTTCCGCAATCTCCTCGCCAATGCCCTGTCGTTCAGCCCGGCGGGCGGAGGTATCCGCCTGAGTGCCACCCGCGAGGGTCGGGCCGTGGTGGTCCGCATCGATGACGAGGGCCCCGGCGTCCCGCCCGGGAAGGAAGAGAAGATCTTCTCCCGCTTCTACTCGGAGCGGCCGCGCGACGAGAATTTCGGCGAGCATTCCGGGCTTGGCCTCAGCATCTCGAAACAGATTGTTGAGGCTCATTTCGGCAGTATCCACGCTGAAAACCGCAAGCACCCCGACGGCCGCGTCGCCGGTGCCCGGTTCGTGGTCCGCCTGCCCGGCGCCTAGACGCCCGGCGCCGCAGGCTCCGGATGGCGGAACGCGTTGACAGCCCGCCCACAGACGCGCTCCGATCATGCCATGCTGCGTTTGAATGCCACGTGTATCGAGATCGACGGCAGTGCCGCGCTGCTCCGCGGTCCGTCCGGGTCCGGCAAGTCTGATCTGGCGCTGCGCCTGATCAGCGGTGGTGCCCGCCTTGTCGCCGACGACCATACGGACCTGCGCGCCGCCGACGGCCAGCTGATCGCCAGCGCACCGCTGCCGATCCGCCATCTGATCGAGGTCCGCGGCCTCGGTATCCTGAGGCTGACCGAGGACGAGCGCCTCGACCGGGCCGCGGTGGTCGTCCTCATCGACCTGGTCGAGGCCGAGGCCGTGCCGAGAATGCCCGAAGCCAGCTCCGAGACCCTGCTCGGGGTGGCAGTTCCGCGATTCTGGCTGACCCCGTTCGAAGCCTCCGCCGCCGACAAGGTTCGGCTTGCCGTGCGGCTTGCGACCGGACGTATAATGACGGTGTCATGACGGATCCGCCAGGAGCCGAGCTCGGCAACGCTGCACCGACGCCGCCGACGGCGCCCGGACCGGCCAGACGCCGTCGGGTGCTGCTCATCACCGGGATGTCCGGTGCGGGCAAAACGTCCGCGCTCAAGGCGGTGGAGGATCTGGGCTATGAAGCCGTGGACCATGTGCCGATTTCCCTGCTCTCGAGGCTGATCACCGCCGATGAGCCAACGGCGTCGATCGCTGTCGGGGTCGATGTGCGAACCCGGGATTTCGGAGTGGAGCGGTTCCTCGCCGAGTTCGATCGCCTGACTGAAGAGGCTGACATCCGGCCCGAGCTGCTGTTCCTCGACTGCCACGACGACGAGCTGCGCCGCCGCTATACGGCCACCCGCCATCGCCACCCGCTCGCCACCGACCGGCCGGTCAGCGACGGCATCGCTCTGGAACGCCGGATGATCCTGCCGCTGCGAACGCGCGCCGATCTGGTCCTCGACACGACCAGCATCCATCTCGGCGACCTGAAGCGGCTGCTCGCCGGCCACTTCGGGTTCGCGAAGACGCAGCCGCTCGGGGTATTCGTCACTTCGTTCTCCTTTCGCCTCGGGCTGCCCCGGGAAGCCGACCTGGTGTTCGACGTCCGTTTCCTCGCCAATCCCTATTACGAGCCGGCGCTGCGGCCTCTGACCGGGCGTGATCCCGCGGTCATGGCCCACATCGCCGCAGACCCCGGCGTGGAACCGTTTTTCAGCGCGCTGACCAACCTGCTCGCACCTCTGTTGCCCCGCTACGCCGATGAGGGCAAAAGCTATCTCACAATCGCCATCGGGTGCACGGGCGGGCGGCACCGGTCCGTTTTCGTGGCCGAACGGCTGGCCGGCTGGCTGCGGGGGCAACCGGTCACCGTCCACGTCGCGCATCGTGACCTCGAGCTGTGCGAACCGAAACCGGCAGAGCGGGAAAGGGGACAAGCCTTCGAATGATCGGTATGGTGGTGGTGACCCATGGCCGGCTGGCCGAAGAACTGATTGCCGCGCTCGAGCACGTCGTCGGGCCGCAGGTCAATATCGCCGCTGTCTGCATCGGGCCCGACGACGACATGGAAAACCGCCGCAGCCAGATCCTTGAGAGCGTCGCCCGCGCCGAGGAGGGCAACGGCGTGATCCTGCTCACCGACATGTTCGGGGGAACCCCCTCGAACCTGGCGATTTCGATCATGGACAAGGCCAACGTTGAAGTCATCGCCGGCGTCAATCTGCCGATGCTGATCAAGCTGGCCAGCGTCCGCCAGACCGAGGGCCTGCAGGAGGCCGCGCACAGCGCCCAGGAGGCGGGCCGGAAATACATCAACATCGCCTCGCGACTGCTCACCCAGGAGGGGTCGTGACCACGGACAAGGCGGCCTATATCCGCGAGGGAGAAGCGTTCCGCTGCACGGCGCGCATTTCGAACCGGCGCGGCCTGCACGCCCGGGCGGCGGCCAAGTTCGTCAAGCTGGCCGCCGGCTTCGATGCGGAGGTGACGGTCAGCAGCCGGGGTCAGACGGTGTCCGGGCGGTCGATCCTCGGCCTGATGATGCTCGCCGCCGGCCCGGGGGCGGAACTGGAGATCACCGCGTGCGGCCGGGAAGCCGAGGAAGCGATCTCCGTACTGGGCGATATCGTGACCGCAAAGTTCGAGGAAGATTGAATGATCCGACGGCGAGGTTTCGCCAACGCTCCGCATAGTCCGTGACGCTCGCGCCGGCATAACGGCAAAAACCACCAAGGTCCGGGAGGAAATGACCGAGGAAACACGGCAAGAGCAGATTTTTGACGGCTTCGGCGTCTCGCCGGGGATCGGGATGGGCATCGCCTACGTTCGCGAGAGCGGGGTCGCCGAAGTGCCCGAATACCCCATCGCTGCTGAGAACGTGGACTCCGAACAGGCCCGGCTGCGCACCGCGGCGGCGCGCGCCCGGCAGCAAATCTCCCGGCTGCGCAGCCGGCTGCGCAAGCAGACGACCAGCAACGGCAACGGCCGCGGCTCAGATGAGATCGTCATCCTGCTCGACGCCTACATCCAGATGCTCAAGGATTCCCGGCTCGTCCGCGGCGCCGCCGATCGAATCTGCCGCGACCGGATCAACGCCGAGGCCGCTGTCCAGGCGGAGTTGACCGCGATCTCGGACACCTTCTTGGCCATGCAGGACCCGTACCTGGCAACCCGGATCGACGACATCCGCGAGGTGAGCCGGCGGCTGCTTCGCCAGTTTTCCACCACCTCCGTCGCCGCCGCGAAGCCGATCCGCAAAGGCAGCATCATCGTCGCCGACGAGCTCACCCCCGCCGATGCCGTCCAGCTTGATCCCGCCCGGGTCGTCGGCATTGTCGCCAGCGCCGGCGGCCGGCAGAGCCACACCGCGATCATGGCCCGGGCGCTCGGCCTGCCGGCGGTGCTTGGCATTCCCGGCCTGGTCGGGGCCATCCGTGCCGGCGAGCGGGTCCTGATCGACGGCGCGCTCGGCCGGGTCGTGGTCAATCCCTCGGAACACACGGCCGAAGCGTTCCGCCGGCGCCGCAACGAGCGCAGCCGGGAGCGCCGCCGCCTCGTCCGCCTCGCCAAGCGCCCCGCGGTCACCCGCGACGGGGTGGCGATTTCGCTGCAGGCCAATGTCGAGCTGCCGATGGAGATGGACGCGGTGATCGAAGCCGGCGCCGCCGGCATCGGCCTCCTGCGCAGCGAATTTCTGTTCCTCGGCCGGTCGACGTTGCCGAGCGAGGAGGAGCAGTTCACCGTGCTGCGCGAGATCGTCACCAAGGCCGACGGCCATCCGGTCACGATCCGCACGCCCGATTTCGGCGGCGACGTGGCCCTCGAGGCGGTCGCCGGGGCGTTCGGTCAGTCCGGCACCTCGCTGCTCGGGATGCGCGGTATCCGGCTGTCCCTCGCCCGGCCCGACATGCTGGAGAGCCAGTTCCGCGCGATCCTGCGGGCGGGCGCGTTCGGGCCGGTCAGGATCCTCCTGCCGATGGTCACGGCAATCTCGGAGGTCCGGGCCGCCCGGGAAATCCTCGCTCGCGCCGCCCGGCGGCTGCACCGCCGCGGGGTCGACATCCCGATGGCTCTGCCGCCGCTCGGGGTGATGATCGAGGTTCCAGCGGCGGCACTGGCCTCGGACGCCATGGCCCAGGTGAGCGATTTCTTTGCGATCGGCTCCAACGACCTGACCATGTACACCCTGGCCATCGATCGCGGTGACCAGTGGGTCGCGCACCTGTTCGACCCGCTTCACCCGTCGGTGCTGCGGCTGATCCGCTCGGCGGCGGAAGGCGCGCTGCGCGCCCGCATCCCGGCCAGCGTCTGCGGTGAGATGGCCGGCGATCCGCGGATGACCGGGCTGCTGCTCGGCCTCGGCTTCCGCGAGCTGTCGATGAGCGCCGCCAGCATTCCGCTGGTCAAGCGCCAAATCCTCGAGACCGACATCGCGCTGGCGACCCGGCGGGTCGAACTGATCATGGAACAGACCGACCCGGTGCGCATCCAGGCCCTCATCGAAGGCCTGTCGGGCTCCTCCTCCTGACCCTGCGTGGACGCCGCCGCGTCTCAGCGGCCCACGCCGCCCGCTGGTCGCGGCAGCAGGACTATTTCGGAGTTGCCGGCCGGGTTGCGCCGCTTTCGCGAAGCCCGAGGATCAACGCGGCGAGCTCGCTCCCGGCGAGACCGTCGGGATGTTCGTGGAGGACGGCGAGCAGACGGGCCCGAGCCGGCGCCCCGGTGAGACGACTGAGTCCGCGCTGTAACCGCGTCTCCAGCACCGAAACCGTCAGGCGTGGTCCGACCTCGACGACGCTGTAGAGGTGGCGGACCCGCTTGGTCTTCTGCTTGACCAGCTTGGCATGGCGGACCGGAATGCAGCCCTGTTCACCGCAGACCTCGACGATCCGGCTCCACGCCGGCATCCAGCGCAGATCGTCAATCAGCTGGACAGCGCCGCCCGAGACCTTTTCATCCACCGTTCCGGCCTCAGCGACGAACACGCTGATGGTCAAGTGATCGCGCCTGTAGGCAGCCACGGCCGAGCGTGTGACGCCGATGACGGTCGGCGCCCAGTCGGGCTCCCCGGCCTCCCGGATCCAGCCGGCGAGCGATGCCGGCAGAACCAGGGCGGTGGCGGGGCGATCGTCATGGCCGGCCGCCGTCCGTGCCGGAACCAGTGCCGGGAGCGCACCGATCGCAGCGGCAAGGAGTGTGCAGACAACGATCTTCCGCACCGCCGCCGGACTCTGCTTCCGGTCCGCCGGCACCGGCGCTGCGGGCGCCTCGCCGCGCAGGTTTGCCGCCAGAACGATCAGGGCGAGGAAAATCAGCGAAAACCCGGCCCACTGGAAGGGCATGTGATCGGCCAGGTCCATCTGCGTGCCGGTGTGGTAGTCCACCGCGACGATCGCGATGACCCGTACTGCATTGGCGACGACGCCGCAGGCGCCGCCGATCAGCGCCAGCGCCGCGATCTTCCACCAGCGGCGGAACAACTGCAAACCGAAGGTCAGGCCGAGAAACGAGCCGATCAGCACGAACGGCAGGCCGGCGCAGTCGTCGATGACCACATAGCGCTGCCCGGCGATGTAGATCGCAGCCCCGTCCTGGAGCATCGGTATGGCGGCGACGGTCGCGAACCCGGCGATCACCGCCGCCGTCAGGTCCTTGAGAGGATCGATCAGGATGCGTCCGGTGGGAATCAGGAAGAACAGCAAGGCCAGATACGGTCCCAGCCGCCCGAACAGCCGGAGGCCGACGCCGGCGAGGATGATCGCGAGCAGGGACGCCAACAGCGCCCAGTGGCGCAGTTCGGTAATGTTGAGGACGTCGGCAGCGATTCCGGCCGCCAAGGCGAGCAACGCGGCCGCCACTCCCAGCGCCGCGCCCTCCGGGCAGTCGACGGCGAAGCGCCGGCGGTCGAGCCAGAGGCTCAGCACGAACGTCGGTAGAACCACCCAGGCGAAAGCGTAAGTGACGCTTGCCGACCAGGCGCTGGTCAGACCGGCGACCGTGTGGTGCTGAGCGCCGATCAGCGCGATCACACCGATCGCGACCGTCAGCAACGCCGCCCGCCAAGGTCGGGCCGCTGTTTCCGGCGTTCGCCGAAGAGACGCCTGCGCCGAGGATCCGGCTGCGATGAGCATCAGGGGACCACCGGCTCCCGGCCCGCGCCGATGTCAGGTACATCGCCGGCCTGCCGCCCACGTGCGGAGAGGAACGGCAGCGCGAGGATACGGTCGAACCGGCAATACCGTGGGTCGCGGAAGTATTCGAGCCCGTAGACGCGCCGGCGGTCGGCGTCGATGCTGGGGGTGGTGTAGGAACCGAACAGGCGGTCCCACCACGACAACAGGACGCCATAGTTGCTGTCGGTCTCGTGGCGGAGCGCTGAATGATGAACCGCATGCATACCAGGGGTCACCAGCACCACTCGGACAGCACGATCCACGGGCTCCGGCACCTCCAGATTGACGTGAGAGAGAAGCGCGACGACTTTCGCGAACAGGAAATATAGCATGACCGCCAGAGGCGGCACCCCAAAAGCAATGACCACCAACCCGAGACCAGCAGCGCCGAATAAAGCCTCAAGCGGATGGTGCCGCTCAGCTGTGGTGAAGTCCACGTTGACATCGGCATGATGGACCGTGTGCAGGCGCCACAATACCGGAACCCGGTGTAGCAAGACATGCTCCCCGTACTTTCCAAGGTCCATAACGAATACGCCGAACACGATGGCAACACCTTGCGGAACGGCAACGGCGTGAAACAAGCCGATATTCTCGCTTGTCGCCCACGTCGCCAATGCCAGGCCCGAAAGCGGCGCCAGTAATTGCAACAATGTCGTGTTGGTCAGGAACAAGCTGACATTCGCGAGCCACCGCCGGCCGAGACTGATTGTCCCACTCCGTTTTGGCGAAAGCGTCTCCACGATCGCCAGCACAATAATCGTAACGAAGAAAACAACAGGGAGAAGGGACGAAAGCTGATCCACCATCACCCAATCCAAATAACTGCCAGCCAGAAAGGAAATGCGCGGACGCGAAGGGTCCTTCGGCAGGACGTCCTTGACACCCCGCCGAAGAATCCGTTCCCGCCAATCCTCCGAAACTTACTTGTTCCGCCGAATCGCCCAGATGCCGCCCAGCACACCGGCGGCGGCAACGCCAAGGATACCGATTTCAGTGATCGGCAGCTGGTTGCCGGCTGGTACCCCGAGACCGACGCTCAGCTGGGCGCCTGCCCATGCCTGCGAGGCCGTGGCGATAATGACGGTCGCGGCCGCAACCGCTGCAGTACGAACCTTACCCATGGTGCCCTCCTGGTCTTGATGTCTGTTGCAATGGCCTGGTCCAAGGCCGCGATGATCCCACCGGCCGTCCGGTCCCGGCAGCCCCCCAGCGAAGCAAAAAACATGCCATTCAGGTGTTTTTGAATGATAATCAATTGCTTGGCTGGCCCGCACGCGGATCCGCCGAGCCCTGCGCGACAGAGATTCGCCTGGGGATTGTAAAGAATTTTTACACTGTTCTCCGCCGGACCGCCCGGTATCGCCAGGACCGGCAAAATTTCTCCAGCACTTTCAACGGCGAAAGGCACACCGCCGCAGTCCCCACGGTTGTAAAATCTGCCGACAGCGGACGCCGCCCGGCCGCGCAGTCCGCCGCGAGCGGGTTCCCCGGGGTCCGGTCCCGACCGGCACGCTCAGCTGAGCCGGGCCAGCCGGCGCGCCGCCTCGTCGAGGCGCTGGCGGGACTGAACGGCTTCCGCCCGGCGTTCCCGCTCGGTCTCCACCACCTCCGCCGGCGCCTTGGCGGTAAACGCCTCGTTGGCGAGCCTCTTGTCGAAGCGTGCGATCTCACCGTCGAGGCGGGCGATCTCCCTGCCCAGGCGCTGCTGCTCGGCTTTCACGTCGATCACGTCGGCGATCGGCAGGATGACCGTCGCCTCATCGAGCACCGCCTGCAGGGCGCCGGACGGCAGCGGCCCGGTCAGTGGTTCCGCTTTGGCCAGCCGGGCGAGCGTGCAGATCAGCGCCCGGTGACGGTCGAGCCGCCCGGCCAGTTCCGGGCCGCCACCGTCCAGCAGCATCGGAATCTCGGCCTTGACCGGGACGTTCATCGCCGTGCGGACCGAGCGGACCAGGCTGATCAGCCGCACCACCCAGTCCATCTCGGCAGCCGCCCCGGCATCGATCAGCGACGGATCGGTCACCGGCCAGGGCTCACGGATCAGCAGGGTTCCGCCGCGCTCGCCGAGCGCGCCGAACAGTTCTTCGGTCACGAACGGCATGAACGGATGGAGCAGATGCAGGATCCGATCGAGCGCCCAGGCAGTGGTCGCCCGGGTTTCGGCCTGCGCGGCAGCCGACGAGCCCTGCAGCAACGGTTTCGAAAACTCCAGGTACCAGTCGCAGAAGGTTCCCCAGGTAAACTGGTAGATCGCCGCCGCGGCTTCGTTGAACCGGAAGGTCTCGAGAGCTTCGGTGACCTCCGTGGTGGCCTCCATCGCCTTGCCCACCAGCCAGCGGTTGACCGGCTCGGTGCACGTACCGGGATCGAAGCCGGACGTCGGCCGGCAACGGTTCAACTCGGCGAACCGGGCGGCGTTCCACAGCTTGGTCGCGAAGTTCCGGTAGCCGGCGACCCGGCCTTCGGACATCTTGATGTCCCGTCCCTGGGCGGCGAACGCCGCCAGGGTGAACCGGGTGGCGTCGGCGCCGAATTCCTCGATCAGCTTCAGCGGATCGATGACGTTGCCCTTGGTCTTGGACATCTTCTGGCCGTGCTCGTCGCGGACCAGGGCATGGATGTAGACGGTGCGGAACGGCACCTCGCCCATGAAATGCAGGCCCATCATCATCATCCGCGCCACCCAGAAGAAGATGATGTCAAAGCCGGTGACCAGCACGTCGTTGGGGTAGTGGCGGGCGAGCGTCTCCGACCGCTCCGGCCAGCCGAGCGTCGAGAACGGCCAGAGCGCCGACGAGAACCAGGTGTCGA